>JAKSNT010000009.1 GCA_024399575.1 Paludibacteraceae bacterium | reverse complement strand
TGAGCGTGATGAAGGACTTCGTGTTCTTTCCCGACAACTCAAAGAGTGAACGGAAAATCGTCTGTCGCTACCCCCAGTTCTTTGCCACACACCGGCTCTATGAAAACATATTGGAGCACTCCCACATAAACCTGCATGGTGATGGAAAGGGAGGAACATACTTCGGTGCTACAGGATAAGGTCGCTTTGGGGCGACGGTGGGAAGATACTGCCCTCTAGGCACATCTGACTGTCCTGGCTGGAAACCAGTACCTTGTTGATGATTTTACTATGTATTGCCATAAGCTTACATTTTTATTGTTAATAATCACTTTTGATTCCCTTGCGAAACTGGCTGCCTTGGTTGGAAATTGGTAGGGGACAAGTCCCGTCCTCAGCCGCCATCCCTACGCTCCCGTTGGAAATCTGGTGCAAAATTACAGTGATTATTTGGGTTGAGAGGTATATAACTAACGGAAAATCAATCAGTTTATAACGACTCTAATGAATTTGCCGCTTTTGCTCTAACGACTCTAACGATTGTTCTAACGGCTCTAAGAAGAAAGGCTGAATAAGGGTGTAATTGGGGGCTCTTAATAAAAATCACGACATCTGCAAATTTTTATGCAAAAATCTCCGTCCAAGTCAGAAAAAAACCGTACCTTTGCAAGTTAATTTAGGGGTATTGTCAGCAAGCGCAGGACGATAAATGAATAGGAAATAATGGCAAAAAATGTTGAAATACGAAACAGCACTGCGGAGTTCCTGACCTTTGTGGCAGCGAACAAGGAGGATGGTGTGCAGGTGGTGTATAAGGATGAGACCATCTGGGCTACTCAGGCTGCGATGGGAGAGCTTTTCGGTTGCTCCAGTGACAATATTGGCGTGCATCTGAAAAATATTTTTGCAGAAGGCGAGTTGCAGGAGACGGCAACTACCGAGAAAATTTCGGTAGTTCAACTTGAAGGTTCCCGCAACGTGAACCGTGAGCCTACATTCTATAATCTTGATGCCATTATTGCTGCGGGTTATTGTGTATCGAAAACTGTTCTATCAGGAATTCATACTATAAATGTCATGAAGGTGGGCAGCTTATGATTGACATTAATACGTTTTTTAAGCAACTTCGTAAGATAAGAGCAAGAAGGAATAAGATTTTGTAACAAACTATAATTCAATGAAACATATGACAGATCAACAAAAACAAGCTATCATCGAGAGTGGTAAGGAGTATTTCCGCACAACCATCATACCCAATCATTTGAAGAATCTCCAGAAATTGAAACTTTCGTCATTCGACATTAATCCGTTTCTCATCAATTATCTTGCTGCATTCCTTTGTGGTGATACGGAGCCACGTTCGCTTGCAAAGGCTCTTGTTTACCCACGCATCCTTGGTACCAGCTTAAATACAAGTTTTGGACAGAATATTCAGGTGTTTATTTCAAGTCTTGAAGAAATTACAGGAGGAGCATCGGGAATTGAAGGTATTGACATTGAATTTATTGATGCCATTGATGGAAGACGCAAGTATTGTCAATGTAAGGCAGGCCCAAAAACCATCAACAAAGAAGACATTGCAACCATTCTCGGTCATTTCAAGTATTTGATGAACAAGTCAAGACTTGACAGAATGGGCTTGCAGTTTGATGATTTGATTGTTGGGGTTCTGTATGGCGAGCGTGATAACCTGTCAGCCAACTACAAAACTATTGATGCTCATTATCCCGTGTTGTGCGGTGCTGATTTCTGGGAAAGATTGACCGGTGATAAAGAGTTCTATAATCACTTGGCTAAGGCTTTCGGAGAGGTTGTAGAGGAAGATGGCATTGATGGAAGTTCCCTCATTCTTCAAAAGGTTGACGAGATTGCACAAGAGATTATTGATAAAGGTGGTTTATGATAATGAAATTTATTTCGGAAAATAACTTTGCAGCATTGATGGGCACTTCAAACTCAACGGCTCAGAAATGGGCAGAGAGTGGAGTGTACCCATCTCATGTTGTCAATGGTGTGAGAGGCTTTGACATGGAGGAACTGACAGAAATCCCCGAAGTCAATGAGATGATTAATGGTAAATGGAACGAGGAATTTCATGTCCAACCGCTTCGCCAGTATACCTCTGTTGAGCTCTTTGCTGGTGGTGGAGGTTTGGCACTAGGCATATCACTAGCAGGTTTCCATCACGTTCTCCTTAACGAGTTTGACACTTCCGCATGTAAGACACTTCGCACAAACCGCCCTGATTGGAATGTTATTGAGGGCGATGTTCGACACATTGACTTTACTCCTCTTCGCGATAGGGTTGACTTTCTCTCGGGTGGTTTTCCTTGTCAGGCGTTCTCGTACGCTGGTAAGCAGGGGGGATTCAATGATACTCGTGGCACATTGTTCTTCGAACTGGCTCGTGCAGTGACAGAGATTCGCCCGAAAGTGTTTATGGGTGAAAACGTTAAGGGGTTGACTTCTCACGAAGACGGGAAAACCTTTGATACTATCTGCAACGTCATTAGAGAACTCGGTTACACGCTCGTTGAGCCTCGCGTACTGAAAGCGATTATGTATCAAGTACCCCAGAAGCGTGAACGTCTTATACTGATTGCTATTCGCAATGATATTGCCGAAAAAGTGCAGTTTCATTGGCCTTCACCCTATGGGTGTGTACTTACCCTTCGCGATGCTCTCTACAAGAGTGTCATATTTGACAAGGACGTTCCCAAATCAGAAGGCGTAAAATACCCTGAGAAAAAAATGCGCGTGCTGGAATTGGTTCCTCAAGGAGGCGACTGGCGTGACCTTCCCAAAGATATAGCGCGTGAATACATGGGCGGCAGTTGGGAACTTGGCGGTGGCAAGACAGGCATGGCTCGCCGATTGTCGCTTGACGAACCATCTCTCACCCTCACTTGTGCCCCAGCACAAAAGCAGACAGAACGTTGCCATCCTCTTGAAACGCGACCTCTCACTGTTCGTGAATACGCACGCATCCAAACCTTCCCCGATTATTGGAAATTTCAAGGAACGATGAGTGAGAAGTACAAGCAGATTGGTAATGCTGTTCCCGTGAATCTTGCGTGGGCAATCGGACGCTCGCTGGTTCGTCTTTTCAATGATATTCAAAGGGAGTTCCCCACCAAGACACAAGATTGTGCGCCTGCTGTTCGAGAAATTTTGCGCAAGCAATCTCAGTTGGTAGTTGTAAAGGATAACAAGACACAGACATCAAAGGTTGAAGCTGTCTGCGTACAACTCAACTTATTCGACCTTTACGATCAGTACGAACTTAAGCCAATTACCCAGAATAGTATGCTTCACGAAAGTACTGAAATTCAGTATGGCACGTCTCGAACACGTTATCCGTTTCCTATTGACTTGACCAGGAACCTACTCATCTGCAATGTCAAGAAGGACAATTGGGAGCAGTATCTTGATGGCACTGCCAAGATTTATTATACAGGCAAGAAATTCCCTACGACCGTTGCTCTCAATAAACTCTACTATTTCATGCCGTACCTCTCAGGCAAGGGCATCCGCGATCTCTACTATATCAAGATTGCTCGCCTTGGCTATCGCAAGGAAGGACAGGTGGGAGAAGACAAGAACGACCTCCGACTTGTGTTCGAGATAGAACGTGTCGGTCAACTCTTCGATGACTACAAGAAGGTGACACTCGAAATCTGGAGAACATTCACGGATACAACGATTAGTAAAGTCATAGGACGACAATAAAAGATATGAGTTTTATGAACAATCCAACAGACAACGTACCTGAATTGAAATCTCCGTTCGAACAGCTTCGTGAGGTGGATGCTGAGGGGCGAGAGTGGTGGAATTCCCGGAAGCTGGCCCGTGTGATGGGGTATGGCAAGTACTGGAACTTTGAGCGGGTGATGGAGAAGGCTATGGCGTGGACAACGCAGAAGGGCTATACCATTGCAGAGCATTTCCGCGAAATCAGCGAAATGGCAGAGCTTGGCAGCGGAGCCGTGAGGGAAGTGACGAGTGTTATGCTCTCGCGTGCCGCCTGTACGTCTGTGGCTATGAACGCGGACGGGAAGAAAGTGATGGTAAAGGCTGCACGTGAGTATTTTGCGGCAACCATGACCCCAGAGGTGATGGCCAAAAGTATGGAATCGACCATTATGCTGTATAAGGGTGCAAAGGGGAAAGCGCAGGTGCAGGTCATCTTCGATACCGATACGTTCTGGCTGTCGCAACAGAGGATGGCTGAGCTGTTCGGGGTGACTCAGCAGGACATCAGTTATCATCTGCAGCAGATAAATGACAGCGGTGAAATCCATTTGTCCGATGGATACAAAAAATATTTGTATGGTTCGGAAAAATGGTCGGATGAGGCAATGTACAACCTCGATGTTGTGATAGCCGTGGGCTATCGCGTGAACAGCTATGAGGCGACTCAGTTCCGTATCTGGGCAACGAATGTGCTGAAAGAGTTCCTTACAAAGGGGTTCGTACTTGATGATGAGCGTCTGAAAGGGCAGAACGTTTTCGGAGCGGATTACTTTGATGACCTGCTTGACCGCATCCGCGAGATACGTTTGTCGGAACGGCGTTATTATCAGAAGATTACGGATATATACAGCGAGTGCAGTGCCGATTATGACAAGGATTCGGAAGTGACGCGGACCTTTTTCAAGATTGTGCAGAACACGATGCATTATGCCGTCTCACATAAAACGGCAGCAGAAATCGTATATGAGCGTGCTGATGCGCAGCGCCCTCACATGGGACTCACAACGTGGAAGAATGCACCCGATGGAAGGGTTGTCAGATCGGATGTGACCATCGCCAAGAACTACTTGAGCGAGAAAGAGGTGGATTCTCTGAATCTGTTGAGCAACGCTTTTCTGGAGTTTGCGGAACTCAGGGCAAAGAAGCATGTGATAATGACTATGCAGGACTGGCTCGACTACCTTCAGAAATATATTCAGATGTCCGACTATGAGATGCTTCCGGACGCAGGAAGAGTCACGCATCAGCAGGCAGAAGAGAAGGCGTTGACCGAATATGAAAAGTTCCGTGTCATCCAGGACCGCGAGATAATGTCTGATTTCGACCGGCAACTGAAATCGCTGTTTGAGAAATCATAGACGAACATACCTAAACCGCATCCCCTCAATCTACCAATGTCCAGTTTCGCACAGTATTACATAAGATTTCTTTACGAGTTTGCTCCATACGACTGGGAGAAGCGGCAGGAGTATCTTGCGGCTTTCTTCCAGGCGGATGACAGCATAGAGTTTGCGATAGGTGACTGCACGCGCTTTCATTGACCAGATGCTGGACTGGTTCCCAGAGGTTTTCGAAGAAATGGCAGATAAGGAGCGAAAGACGGCATTTGTCGAGAAGATGGGCAAGTCCATCTCTCGTGAAAAAAGTAAGTGGATGCAGTCGGGCGTAGAGGTGCCGTTCAAGGATATGATGAGCAAGTGGCCGGAATTGCAGTTGGATCACAACAAGGTGAAGCAGATGTTTCTTGTGTGCCGTGATTTGCGTGATGCCCTCCAGAACCTGAAGTCCGCCATCGAGCAGGAAGAGCCGGCAAAGGGGGTGAGGTGATAAATTCATAATAATAAGTTAGAACAAAAGCACAATAATATGAAAACTCTTAATTTTTATTTCACGGTCTTCACTGTCCTGTTCTTATCCTCTTGTACACAAAAGGTTGCGAACATCAAAGAGCTGTACAATTCTGGAGAGGCATTCGAGATAGAATTTGCTTCATGGGAAAGTTTTGATCAATCTGCCCTTAAAGAAGCAGATGTGAAAACTCCAGGAGTGAGATTTTTCTATTCGAAGAAGACAAACAGAGTGGTTGCGTCTTTTGATGATGGTCGTATTGGAAAATATGATGAGGTTAAATACAATAAGATACATTCCGACGATGTTCAGGTTTGCCTCCAGAATGATGACGTAAGGTTTGTCATTATGAACAATGGGAAAAGATATTCTTTGAAGATGTTGGGCTGGCATCTTTTGGAGTGGCATGACCTTGCTTATTTTGAGGATGGGAAAGCCGTTCCCGTTAATTCAAAAACACTCAAGCGGACCGGCCGGTGGGGTCAATTATATTTCATTAATTGTTCTCGCTGTTTTGATTGGATTATTAATCTGGGGCATCGTCAAAAAGAAAAAGTGGGCAATCATTATCCCAGGCATATTGCTTGCTGTCATTATCGTGATGGCGTTATTCTCTATTGACTACGGTAAGAAACCATCATCAGTGAAAACAGAAAGCAAAGTAAAAACAAAGGTTGCGATTGATTCTCTTTGGTCTGCCACAGGCGAAGGTTATGCGGTAGTATATGAGCGTCCTGATGGAGGTTCTGCCGCAATTGGAAAAATTTACAATGAGGACAAATGCATCTATCCTGTTTATGCAACGGAAGGTCCCTGGTATGAAATCGGTTTCCGTGGAGGAATCGGATATGTTTACGAAAGGGACTGCATTCTTCAGTCAGGAAATGGCGATATTTGAAAAATAATATTCAAAATTATGAAAACCATCAAAGAAATGATTAGACAAATGGAAGAACAACAGTTTGGCGGCATCTGTTACGTGCTTTCCGATAATGCATTTACTGCAAAAGCCCGCTATCTACAATGCATCAGACGACAAGAAACTGGTGCTGAGGCAGGAACAAGAATGGTAAAAGGAAAGAAACAGTATTACGCGAATCTTGCCAAGGATGGTAAGGAGAGAAACTGGAATTTCCTTTCTGATGAAATATTCCACTATGCGAAACAACGTGTGGCTGATATTAAGCCATACGAGACCATAGAAGAAGACAGGCTTTTCTGCAACTTCTTATCAAGCCAGCCAATGGCTTTCAACCTGTTTTATCCGTTGATGAATATGGTTGAGGCTAATGAAGATAATCAAAAGAGATTGGCAGAGGTTGTGAAAGGTCTGCTGGATGGTGAAGTCGTGGAAAAAATTGAACGGATTACTGAGGTGGGTATTGAATTCATCCCTGATTACTGGGAGGAGTGTTTGCATGATAAAACTGCAATGGATGCTTATTTCAGATTCTGTACAACAGACGGCAAGAAAGGGATTATTGCTATAGAGACAAAATACACCGATAAGCTTGGTTCTAACGAAGCGAAGAATATTAATCCAGCATTGGAAGCCGCTAATGGAATGACGGATATATTCACATCCGAAGGTTTGGAGGCTATTAAGAGCCGACGAGTCAAGATTACTCAAGTATTCCGTAACTTCCTTCTTACAGAAAAAGTAAGGCAGATAGAAGGCCTTGATGAATCGCTTTCCATTGTATTGGCTCCATCTGACAATACAAGCAATAAATCTGACGAAAAAGTCTTTTGCGAACAGTTGAGACCGGAATGCAAATATAAGTTCCAGACTGTTGTGCTTGAGGATTTTGTTATGGCATTGAAGACCGAATTTCCTAATGAACAGATTTTCGAGGATTTTTTCAAGAGATATCTGGAGTTTGGATTGGTCGATTTGTACATGAGAAGAAAATAGCACCTGTGAAATACGAAAGCTGACAAAAGGGCAGATGTCTCAGTTGTTCGGTCGCGACAGGACTGTTGTGGGCAGGCATATTGTGAATATCTATAATGAGGGTAAGCTCCGAAAGGATATCACCTGTGCAAAATTTGCACATATGGGTGTTGATGGTAGCGGCTTCCAGCCGCACGTGAGGACGTTAAAATGTTAATTTGTTAATCGTGCTGTCTTGTGTAATGTATTAGTTCCTAATAAGTTGTGAATACATATAAGTATCGTGCGTGCGCGCGATATACTATGTACTACCGCTACTAATAGAAATTATAATATAAAATTGAATATAGAAGAAAGAGAAAAGTCCCTACAGGAATGGACGGAACGGTGATTTCGGCTCTCGGGACTTGGGTGTGAGTCGTGCCGAAAAGTGAAATTAACAATTTAACAATTAACATTTTCTCGGGACTGGTCAGGGAGACGATTTAAACGACAAAATTTTGTTCCCCAGTTAGGGATTTTTTGTTGCCTCGTTGGAAAGCAAAAATTTGACGGTTGGGAAGGTATCGGAAATGGGTCGAACGGGATGTTAAAATGTTAACTATGGTGCAAGCCGAATGCAATGGAACTTGTTCCGATTGCTGAGGCGCAGCCCATAGTCAACAAAATGTGATTTTGTTAATTTGTTAATTCGAGAAATTCGTCCCTCATCCCTCACCTTTCACCCTTCACCTTTCACCATTCACCCTTACAAAATCCGGGACACACACCTCTCGGGACTCGGGACAAGCCATTGTGGGGTGCAGGAATAGTCGTAACTTTGCAGCGTCAATCTGATAAAAGGTTGAAGAGTTTAAGCGCAAGCTGTTTAATGGTTTAAGTCATGTATGCGATCGCATTAAACCTTTAAACCTTTAAACTTTTAAACCCTTAAACCCTTACAGAACGACAAGTCGTGTATCTAATTCATTTTTACGACTATGGCAATCAAAGTCAAAGCAATCGAGCGTGAGCTCAAGATCGGTACCATGGCAGGTCAGTACCGTTACATTCTGCAAGCAGACCTGTACAACAAACTCTCCGACGCGAAGGTAATCCAGGAAGCCTCGTTGAGGTCTGGTATCACCAAGGGTGCCATCAACGCTGCCTGGGAGGCTATCGGTGAGGTAATCAAGGCGTGGGCAACTGAGGGTCACTCAGTGGCAGTTCCAGGACTGGGAAGTATGCGATTCGGTATCCGTTCCACTTCCGTTGCGAACGTGAATGATGTGGCAACCGACCTTATCACTACCCGTCGCGTGATTTTCACTCCGAACGTGGACATCAAGGACGAGCTGAAGCGTACCGCAATCAACATCACCTGCTACGACCGTAATGGTAACCTTGTGAAGCGTGTGACCTCGGCAGACGATGGTGACGTTGAGGATAACGAAAACGAAAACCAAAACGAAAACCAGGGCGAGGAGCAGGGCAACACTCCTGCAGCTAAGAAGACGGTTTCGCTCAGCGCAAGTCCTGCGGGTTCGGGTACCGTGAACGGTGCAGGTCAGTATGACGCAGGTGCAAGTGCCACCATCAGCGCAGTAGCAGCAAGCGGTTTCCACTTCGTGAAGTGGTCTGACAACAACACCTCTGCAACCCGCACGGTGACTGTGAACAGCGACCTTACCCTCCAGGCAATCTTTGCCGCTGACGCTCCTCAGGGAGGAGGAGGCAACGATGACGATAACGATGACGATAACCCTGGCGGAGGTGGCAGCACCGGCGGTGACGATCCTTACAACTACGGGGATGATTAACCGATGAGAGCTGAGAGCTTAAAGCTGAGAGTTGAGAGCTGAGAATTCTCTAAGCTCTCCTCTCTAAGCTCTAAGCTAAAAGCCCTCTCTAAGCTAAAAAAAGAAGCGCTATGAAGACCTTCTATGTTACGCTGTTTATCAGCATAGCCCTGATTGCAGGAGGTTTCATTGTCCCTCCTACGGGCGAGATTGATGGCTCGGTACTCACGGCAGTAGGCCTGCTCCTGATGTTCGCAGTAGTCGAAAAGATTCCCGAGGCCATCGCAGCCGGACGGTCAGTCAAGATTCAAAAGGGAGATACCTCATTGGAAGTATCGTGCAAACCGAACGCCGAACAAAGTTCACTTTAGCCCAAATTGGTCATTACAACACTGGAAAATTCTAATGACCGATTTGGGTTTATAAGGATCTTGTGGCACAGGACCGAAATATGCGAAGAGTATGCACGAAATGCTATGTTATAAAGAGAGAGAGGAATGCCGTCCCGGCAGTCCTCTCTCTTTATTATGAAAAAAATCTTCTTTAGATTTCCATTATTCAGCGTGACCTGCAGAACCGAGAACCTCTTTAACCTTGTGGATATAGAGTTGCTTGAGCGATTCGCGTGCAGGGCCGAGATACTGACGTGGGTCGAACTTGTCAGGACTCTCAACCATGAATTTACGGATAGCAGCAGTCATGGCAAGACGGCCATCTGAATCGATATTAATCTTGCATACAGCTGACTTAGATGCTTCACGAAGCTGCTCTTCAGGAATACCTACTGAATCCTTCAAAGCACCACCGTTAGAATTGATGATCTCAACAAACTCTTGTGGGACAGAAGAAGAACCATGGAGTACGATAGGGAATCCAGGAAGTTTCTTTTCAATCTCGTGAAGGATGTCGAAACGCAATGGAGGTGGAACAAGGTGACCGTTGGCATCGCGTGTGCACTGTGCAGGGGTGAATTTGAAAGCGCCGTGCGAAGTACCTATAGAGATGGCAAGGGAATCAACGCCTGTGCGGTTTACAAACTCGATAACGTCCTCTGGACGAGTATAGTTGGATTTCTCAGCGCAAACGTCATCCTCGATACCTGCGAGGACGCCGAGCTCGCCTTCAACGACTACATCGTACTGATGAGCGTATTCAACGACGCGTTTAGTAAGCTCTATGTTCTCATCGAACGATTTGCTTGAACCGTCAATCATGACAGACGAGAAGCCCATGTCAACGCAACTCTTGCAGAGTTCGTAAGTATCGCCATGGTCGAGGTGAAGACAGATCTGTGGGCGTTCCCAACCGAGTTCCTTGGCATATTCTACTGCTCCCTGTGCCATGTAGCGGAGAAGTGTCTGATTTGCATATTTACGAGCACCGCTCGAAACCTGAAGGATTACAGGCGATTTAGTTTCAGCGCATGCCTGAACGATTGCCTGCATCTGTTCCATGTTGTTGAAGTTGAAAGCAGGGATTGCATACCCGCCATCAACTGCTGCCTTGAACATCTCGCGAGTGTTGACAAGGCCTAACTCTTTGTAACTTACCATAATTAGATATTTTTGAGTAATTGATTATCTTCGCCTGCAAAGTTAGGCATAAAATGTTAACAAACCAAACATTTTGCATTTTATTTTCTTAAATCGAACAAATAGACGAAAGAGAGTTTCAATTCGCCATTGGTCAGATAGGGTGCGGACTGGAGAGGAAGGGTGTAGCAAAAGTTTTTATGAGTTGAATTGTTCACGCTGTGCTGGTAGGAAATACGTGCCTGATAGGCACGGCATTTGAAAGCAAAACCAGCCTCAAGGGCAAACTCGCAACGGGTGATGCGTCCATCATCCTTGTCGAAAATCTTCTCGTAAGCCTCGTTTACAGGTTTGCGCAACGCAGTGTTCTCGAAAGCCCAGTCATGTCCGTGAAGTCCGCACGTAAAGACAGGTCCGCCAAAGATATTGAAGACCCATCTGGCTGGCAACGGTACATTTACATAGAAATGGAAAGGAACATCAAGATAACCCGTAAGACGATCCATGGTGCGCTCTAAAGAACCCATAGAAGGGTACGACATAACCCAGCGCTGTGTACGCATCGCATACATCACCTGAATGTCGAAACCCCAACGGTTGGTGACATCGTATTCGAAGTGCATGCCGGCATGAAGCCCAGGCAACGGCACAGGACGTACGACAGCTCCAGACTCGACTTTCGACAGAATGCCATAGTCAAGCGATGGTCCTGCAACGAAGCCAAGTTTCTGCGCCATCACGATAGACGGGAAGAGGAGAAGCAGAAGCGCTGTTTTCAGTTTACCGTACATGATTTTCAGAATTCAACTTTTGGTGCCTGTTTGGCAGATTCGTCAGCTTCGAACTTGTTCATACGTTCGAATCCGAAAAGTCCTGCGAGAATGTTGTTGGGGAAGCGGCGGACACGCGTGTTGTACATCTGGACAGCCTCGTTATACTCACGACGAGAGGTGTTTATGCGGTTCTCGGTGCTTTCGAGCTGCTGTTGAAGGTCGAGAAAGTTCTGGTTCGCCTTGAGGTCGGGATAACTCTCGGCAACAGCCATGAGGCGGTTGAGAGCGCCTCCGACTTCAGCCTGTGCACGCTGATATTCGGCAAACTGTTCAGGTGTGATATCCGTTGGGTCAATCGTTATGGATGACGCTTTGGAGCGTGCCTCGACAACGGCTTCCAGTGTCTCGGACTCATGGGCTGCATAGCCCTTGACGGTAGATACGAGATTAGGGATAAGGTCGGCACGACGCTGATAGTTGCTTTCGACATTAGCCCATTTAGTGGTGGCTTCCTCCTGGACAGCCACCATGCCATTATAGCCTGATGCCATCCACAAAGCGACGATAGCAATGACAGCTACGACAATGATGATAGTGAGAGTTGATTTTTTCATAACTTATTTTTTAATGTTTATTGTATTGCAACATGGCGAGATGTTTGTATTTGCAGGAATAGAATATTTCTCGGTAATGATATTCCCACAGGACTGGCATTCATAGGTGCGCTGACACGTACCTTCGGTTGTAGAAGTGGCAGGTATCAGCACTTCGTCCTTTACGAATTTCATTGCAGCCAGATTGCATTTAGGGCATTTGCGGAACATGCGTGAATGGCGACCTTTGTAGCAGAAAACCTGAATCTTGCCGCAATCTGGACACAACCAGACATCGTAGTCGAGACTGTTCAGTGTCTCCTCGAACTGCTGGTTCTCGTTGAGGAAAGCATCCTCCTCTTCCTCGGAAAGGACACGCATAGGCTTGCCGCAATCTGGACAAGTAATAATGCGATTACGCTGTCCACGATGGACTGAACGGGTGTATTTCGCAAAGAATGCCATAGGGAGAGGTGTAAAGACAGCAACATATTCTATCACTTTCTGCAAACCGACAAGTGCGGAAAAATTCTCGGAATTATTCCCGTTCAGGTGAGAAACCTTATTATAAAATATGACAGAAAAGATTGCCCATACGAGAAAACACAGAATCAAATAGTAGCATAGATAGTTTACGATCAAGGTAATGATACTATGTTCGACAGATAGATTAAGATATGCAGGAACTGAGTCTGCCCAGAACGAACTGGAATATACAAGCGAGCACACCAAAGTCGCCATCACTGCAATAGCTGCGACAAGATTGAAAACTAAAACTGTTTTTTTCATATTGATTAAATGTATTTATATTCAGAAATGACCACCAGCACCACCACCACCTGAAAAACCACCACCAAATCCTCCGCCGAAGCCTCCGGAATGTCCAGAACTACCCCCAGTAACGACAGGAACAGGTGGAATTATATATGAAATGCGACGAACAGCACCACAGACATCGCATCGCCATATTTTTTCGCCTTTTCCAGGAGTGACAGGAGTAGGAGGGAAAACAACATGGTCGCGTACCATGTGGTAGGCATGAGCACCGCAAGCCGGACATTTTTTATATAGGGCTGCACGGTTGCCATCATATTTCAATATTTTTGTCTCTCCGCATTCAGGGCATATCCACACGTCGTAGTCTATGCTCTGTATGTTCTCCTCAGCCTGTTGCCGTGATGAGAGGAAAGCGTCCTCTTCGGCCTCAGAAAGCAATCTCATCTTCGTGCCGCAAGAGCAGGATACAGGCATTACTCGCTGTGCATTGCGTACACGACGCATGTAGCGATATAGAAAATATATGGGCAGAGGCATGATAAAGGCAAATATTTTCGCTATACGGAGCGTTGAGAACAACGATTTGTAACGTTCGGCGTTGTTGCCTGAAAGACGGGTACAACGAATGTAGAAAACAGATGAAAGGATTATCAGGGCAACGCAACAGAATATCAGATACCAGATAAGGAGATTGAGCGGTAAAGCACGCTCTGAGACTGAAGAACGCATCAGTTCGGCACGCACTTCATCGGAGTCTGCACGCTGGCAGATTTCAGAAATGCCAAGTAGGAAGGCCTCGTCAGCCCTGCCCTCGCGCATCAGTGGGAAAATCTGTTCGTCAAGCAGACGGTTGAGCCATGCATCAGTGAAGATTCCCTCTACACCAAGTCCCGTCTCGAATTTCATGGCACGGATATCCACAACGTAAAGCCAGAGGAGACCGCTATTGGTTTCGCTGGAACCTATATGCCAAAGGTTGAAAAGTTCGTATGCAAAATCATATTCGTCAGCATCACCGATTGAAGGGACTATGACAACCGCCATCTCGATACCTGTCGAGGCACGAAGGCTGACACACGTCGAGTCGATACGCAAACGCGCACCGGAAGATAACACGCCTGCCATGTCAGAGACATAACGCCGAGAGTCGAGAGCCTGAACATTCACGACATCGGAAGGTGCAATGGCAGTCATTTCAGATTCTGCTGCAAAAACGAACAGCGGGAATAGAAGAAAAAGCAATGTCTTAATAATTCTGCACATCTATCAAATCTATATCAAAGATTAAAACGCTATAGGGAGGAACTGTGAAATTGGAACTTAGAGAAGTGCCTTTTGACCCCTCCTTGCCATAAGCTCCAGAAGCTGGAACAATGATTTTCCAATGCGAACCCTGGCGCATGAGCGACATCGCTTCGCGAAGTCCAGGGACAAGGTCCGAAAGTTCGTAAGACGCAGTGCCTCGCAAAAGAAAAAGTGTGCCATCGGCAAGATGCCCATCCATTGAGACATAGACTGAACTCGAAGTCTTGCGTACTGGATCGACCGTAGGTTTCGGTATGGCGCCAGGACCATCATGATATGCCTGGATAATGACGCCAGACGGGAGTATCTCGACACGCTTGACTTCGGTATCTGCATAGAGACTGTCGCGCTTGTAGTTCTCGTACCATGTATCGTTGTAGCTATGCCACGTCTTGAAATGGTGGTCACCACACGATACCAGCATTGATATAATCAAGAGACTGAAAGCAATTCTTTTCATAAGGCTATGTGAGGGAAAAGCATTTTTTTCATAATTAATTTCAGCATGACAAGCATAATGAGAAAAGTAGCGACAAAGAATAGAGAAGAACGAACTACATGTTCGCGCGGAATGCCTATCGATGTGTCAGCCAGACGGAAGGCGACATAGAACAGGAACAGGTAAAGGAATGAACCAAGACCAAAATCGGGAAGTACGGAATTCAGCACCTCAACGACAAAGTGGATAAGCATGAAAAGAGTCACGAGGATGTCGGCATTGTGCACGGCAACGGACATATCGACATCCTGACGACAGAACAGATGACGGAAAAAATTTAGTATACGGGAAACTCCTTTCTTGCCTGCATTTACAGGGTCATACCATTCGGCACTGGCAATAAAGCGGGCGAAGATGAAGTGCACTATAAAAAAGAGGACAATGAAACGTATGGATACAAAGCATGTTGAAATGACAGCCCTGTCAACAGGAAAGGGTGGCCATACGACAATTAACAAGAAACGGACTATTGCCAGCATTGCGAGCATCGGAAGAATGTATCGGCGAAGGACACTTATCCGAGGCGAAAAAATCTTAGAAATGCTCTCTTCATCGAAAAACGAGTTGGGAGAGGAACAAATCATTATAATGATATATACTATATTCCGGCAGTCAGTCAAAAAGCCCTTAAAAGATTTTTCCTGCATAGTGTAAACGTTTCAGAATGTTATATATTGCGCCTGTCAGGGCAAGAAGGAGAAGTGGAAGAAGGACATTGACAATGGCATGATGCGTAAAGTTCTGTTCGGCAGAAGCGCGGTTGAGCATACGAAGCCCAACGTGGCGACTGCGAAGTTGCATGACGCCCTCGTCGTCAGTAAGGAACAGGAGTGAATTGACAGCAAAGTCCCGATTACCGTGAAGATAGCCAGAGACACGGTCGAGACCTACAGGGAGCGGATAGACAAGGCCGTTCCGGGTCTGCTGAATCTCGTTGCGCAACACATCGCCATCGCCTACGACAATCATACGTGTGGCAACACTGCGTTCACGGAAAGGATGTGCATTGACTATACTGTCGGGCATTGAACGGTGGGCAAACACAGAGTTGAAACAACCTTCCATAACTACCCCCACTGGCACGTACGACGAAGTGAAATATTCAGAAGGCTCAACCTTCACAGCCTGCATGATATCTATCTCGCCTGGCGCACTGGATACGTGAGACGCATTACTTGAGACCATTAGGACCTCCTTGGTGACGCCAATGGTATCGCCGACAATCTCAATACCAGATGCATAATCGACTTTCACGTCGGATAGCGATTTCGTGACAGGGTGGAAAGGCGACAGCCTGAGCAAAGGAGTGAACGACCATGGAATAGGTTCGAAGCGAGGTTTTTCGCCTTGAGCAGCAAGATTCACTGGCATATAGGCACACTGCATATCTTCGACAATGGTAGGAGTGATGCGAACGCCATAGCGGAAAAGCTGGTCGGTGAGGTTCACGTCACGCACAACAAGAGGTGTCATGCCTGATGAGGAAAGCATGGAATCGCTCATGCAGACACCGTCAACGAGCCAAAGCACCGAACCTCCGTTCATAATATACTGGTCGATGATGAACTTGTCGCGCTCAGAGAATGGTTCGGTAGGTTTTGCAATGACTATCGCAGCGTACGAGTCAAGCACTGAAGCATCGTTGCCTATCACGCCACGGTCAATCTGAAAATAACGGGAGAGTGCAACGGTTATATCGTATGTGAAACGCTCTGGCAGTTCGCCATGCCCTTCTATGAAGGCAACCTTCTTGACATCAGTACGATTAAGTATCCTCACAGCATCTATCAAGCGAAACTCAACATCTTCGACCGATGAATTGACAGCCTGTTCGCCGGAGAGTTCTACGTCAGCCTGCATAAGCGGAATGAGCATCGTGTCATTTTCCGAGCAGAGTTCAGCCCAAGGGAAAATGATACTTTCGGATATAGAACCGCCACGCTTGCGGTGAGAAACATTCATTCCACGTATCCCACGGTCTTCGAGCTGACGGAAAAGCACATAGCGTTCATCGTCGGACGAGACATCGTTAGGGTCAATCTCGACTATTTCGATAGGTTTCGACGAAATTTCGTTCATCTCCTCCACCATATCAAGCACCGAGTGTTTCAGACGAAGCATGTTGGCATCAAGATCGCCATTGAGATATATCCTAAGTGTAAGAGGTTTGCTGAGAGCCTTGAGTTGACGGTACGCAGGTTCTGATAGTGAGTAGCGCCCATCCTCAGTCATGTCAATGCGGAAAAAGACATGACGAGTAGTAATGGCAAAGAGAGCCACCGCTGCAACAACAATAGGTATTATGGCACGTTTGATATTCATAAGCTTATCTTTTACGGAACCTGCGAGGAAATGAGATGTGTTTGTGCGAGTCATCGGACTGGTCAATGTACTGGATGCGAGAATGGCGTATGGCGACAAGCTCATCAATCAGAGTCTGGCGAATGATTGCAATGTCGTGGAATGTGACTTTTGCATCGTCAAACTGGTGGTCGTCAAACTTTGACCTGATAATCTTATCCACAAGTTCAGTAATCTGGTCAGTCGTAGGGTTGGCAAGCGAGGCAGAAGCTGCTTCGACAGAATCAGCCAGCATGACGATGAGCGTCTCCTTAGATTCCGGATGACGCCCGCTGTAGCGGAATTCACTTTCAGGAATAGGATTCTCGACAGGTTCTGATTCAAGTCCACGACGATAGAGCATATAGAATTGACCGGAGAACGTTGTTCCGTGGTGCGTCACAATAAATTCGATAATCTGGTTTGGAAGATGGTTGCGCTTTGCTATCTGCACGCCTTCAGAGATATGGGCTTGCAAAATCCTTGCAGCATCAATAGGTGGCATGGTGAGGAGAGGGTTATTGCTCTTGTCAATCTGATTCTCGGTATAGGCACCAGGATTAGCCATTTTGCCTATGTCGTGATACAATCCGCCTGCATAGGCAAGCGGAGGATTTGCATCGACAGCCTTGGCTGCTGACGAAGCAAGATGGGCAACGTTTATAGAGTGGGAAAGCGAACCTGCACATTTTGAAGAGAACTCAGTAAGAAGCTTCGAATTGAGGTTCGACAGCTCGACAAGCGTAACATTCGAAAGAAATCCGAAGATTTTTTCCTCGACATAGATAAATATGTAAGAGACAAGCAGGAGAATTGAATTGAATAGGAACAACCCTACAAACCACCAATTGAACTCGGAAGGCGAGACTCCTACAGAGAGACGTATAGCAATGATGGCAAGAATATAAGAGACGAAAATGAAGAATACCGTTCGCAGCAGTTGATAACGCGATGTGATATCCTTCATCGACGAGACAGTGACCATGCCAATCAATATCTGCACTATGATAAACTCAGTAGGGTTAGAGACAAACAATGAGCAAAGGAGAACCGTGATGATGTGAGTGTAAAGCGAAGTGCGCGAATCGCAAAATGTCGAGACAAGTATAGGCACAAGGGCGATAGGCACGATATATTCAGAGAAATTAAGGAAACGGACAGTGAATGCCATAAGGGCAGTCATGAAAAATACAGATTTGTAGATGTAGAAGGTCAGCACTTTCGACGATAGAATGCGTTTGCGGAAAAGTATCAGATAGAGCGAAATCGACCCATAGAAGAATAGGATTAAAAGCAAATCGCCAATAGCAGACCAGATGGGCGACCCGATGGCTAAATGATCTTCGCGCGACACACGACGGAGAGAGCGGAGGATATTGTCGATTTCAGGAGTGACGATTTCGCCTTGGTCGATTATCCGCTCGCCTTTCTGCACCATTCCTTCGGTAGGGAGCACGGAGTTGAGGAGGCGTTGCCGTTCAGCCTCGGTTTTCGAGATGTTCAGCGAAAGCGACGGAACAAGGTACGAGGCTATATTCAGCGAATTGATGTCAGTCTGTGAAATGTTTTCATCCTTGAGGAAGGCAACAATGTACTCGTAGGCAGAGACGGGAGTGTATAGATCGGAGAGCAGACGCTGCGACGCTGACATGTCAGGCATTACAATCGTCACGCCAGATTGACTGAGATGCTCAAGTCTTTTCTTCTCATCAGCTGAAATGATGCCTACCGAATAGACATGGTCAAGCGAACTGATGAGCAGCGAAAGCGCAAACGAGTTGGAATCAGAGGCTGACAAGAGCGGGCGCAAAGTCCTATACACAATGGCTGAGTCATAATCAAGCAGAGGTACAAGAGTCCGCATAGCCGAATCACGCTCGGTGCGAAAATCATCTTCGGATTTGTACACAGGAAAATCGGCAGGAGCAATGACTGCATCGTACGACCATGGTTTGCCGACTGTATAGTATTTATCCATCACACTGTCAGCAGGAAGCAGAAAATATGTGGCGACAGCACAAAGCCCCACAAGCAATATGTAGATTAAGTTTCGTTTCAGGTTAGTGTTTTTATCTTTCAGCAACCTCATAGCATATGTGGATTTACGGCGGCAAAGGTACTAATAATTTTTGAAATACACAATATAAAGCAAAAAAAGCATTTTTTTTTCTGATGAATACTTTTTTTATTCATTTTATTTGCAATATGATTTTTTATTACTACCTTTGCCCCAATAGTAACAATATGACTTTTAATACTGATGAAAAAAACTAAATCGCAAAGTATCAGCAAAAAACAGCGAAACGAGATTGGGAAAAACATTCTCGCTTTCCTTGACAACAATAACAAACGCGCCTACAATTACAAACAGATAGCCGCTGCTTTGGCAATCGACAATCAGAACGAACGGGGAATCATACCTGAAATATTGGAGGATTTGCAGTTCGCAGGGTTCTTAGAGCAGACAGAACCTGGACGTTTCCGTTCGCTTGCCCCTGACGAAGAGGTGCTCGCCACAGAATCGAAAATAGGGAAAACCTTTGTCGGGATAATCGACATGCACGACAATTTTGCATTTCTCAATGTGGACCATAAATATCTTGAGCATGACATCCTCATTCCAATCAGCTCGCTGAACGGAGCCAAACGCAACCAGAAATGCATAGGTCGCATCACTGAATGGAACGACATAAACCGTAACCCTGTCGGCGAAATAGTTGCTGTACTTGGCAATGTCGGCGACAACAATGTCGAGATGCATGCTATCTTGGCAGAATTCGGACTTCCGATTGCCTACCCTGACGATGTCGAGAAAGCAGCTGACGAAATATCAGACGTCATTCCTGCCGAAGAAATCAAATCAAGACTTGACATGCGAGATGTGACAACTTTCACAATCGACCCACGTGATGCCAAGGATTTCGACGATGCCTTGTCGTTCCGCGCTCTCAGCGAAACGGAATTTGAGGTTGGTGTTCATATAGCTGACGTTTCATATTACGTCCGAGAACATTCAATCATCGACAACGAGGCTTACAACCGTGCCACATCAGTGTATCTCGTTGACAGGACAGTGCCTATGCTTCCTGAGAAGCTTTGCAACAATCTCTGTTCTCTACGTCCTGACGAGGACAAACTGACATACTCGGTCATCTTCCGCATGAACGGCAATGCCGAAGTGCTGGATTATGATATTGTCCGGACGGTCACACGTTCCAACCAGAGACTCGCATACGAGGAAGCTCAGGAGATAATAGAACGTCATGACGAATCGACTGAAGTATCGTGCGCTATCCTGAAACTCAACGAACTTGCAGAAAAACTGCGAGAACGACGCTTTGCTGAAGGTTCAATAGCATTCGAACGTGCTGAGGCGGCATTCGAACTTGACGAAAAGGGCAAACCAATCCGTGTCTATTTCAAAGTGGCTAAAGAGGCAAACAAACTCATCGAAGAGTTCATGCTTCTCGCCAACAGGACTGTTGCCAGACATATCGGACGTCCAGGACGTGGCTTGAAACCTAAGACATTCGTATATAGGATACACGATGTGCCAAATCCTGATAAACTGGATCAGTTCCGTCAGTTCATAGCACGTTTCGGATACAAACTCAACATATCAGGAAAGAACAGCGAGGTTTCATCTGCCATAAACCAGCTTCTCGACGAAGTCCAGGGCAGCAAGGAGGAGAACCTCATCGAGATGCTTGCAATAAAAGCAATGGCAAAAGCTGTATATTCTACCGTTAACGTCGGTCATTATGGTCTGGCATTTGATTATTACACACATTTCACCTCGCCGATACGCCGTTATCCTGACCTCATGGTGCACCGTCTGCTGACGCGCTATCTCGCCAAGGGCAGATCGGTCAACAAGGAGGAATATGAAGAGAAATGCCAGCATGCGTCTGATATGGAGCAACTTGCCGTCAACGCAGAACGTGCATCAATCAAGTACAAGCAGGTGGAATTCATGCAGGAACATATAGGCGAAGTATATGATGGTGTAATTTCAGGCGTCACTGAATGGGGCATATATGTCGAGTTGAACGAGAACAAATGCGAAGGTATGGTGCCTCTGCGCACATTGAAAGGCGATTATTTCATGTACGACGAACGGAATTTCTGTATCGTCGGCAGGCGGACAGGCAAGCGTTATCAGTTAGGCGACGAGATGACAGTCCGCATAGCCAAGGCTGACCTTATCAAGAAACAACTCGACTTCGAACTGGTTGACAACAGCATGGATTTCGCCGAGACACGCCCTGAACGGCAACATCGTCCTGAACGTCAGTCCCGCCCTGATAGACAATCCCATTCGCAGAAACCAAAGAAATCCACGGGCAAACATTACCACAAACACAATAATGACAATAAACGAAGCAAAAAATCAAAACAACAATAATTATGAATAACAAATCAATCATCGCTGCTGCAATCATCGCAGTGGCACTCGTTGCAATGGCTTTCGTAATCAAAGCCGGTATGGACAACCGTACATTCAATGGCCGTACAATCTCCGTACGTGGCGTTGCCACCCAGACTGTGACAGCGGACTATGCTACAGCTTACATCACTTATTCTATGAGTTCGCCTGAACTTGCAGATGCAAAGGCAAGTGTCGTAGAGCAACTCGACTCTACCGAAAAGCTCGCACTTTCCTGCGGTCTCAAGAAAGAGTCATTGAAACGCAACCCTATCAGCATCGAAGTGCGTAATATTTACAACGACAATGGCAATGTCATAGGTTCTAAATATGTAGCAAGCACGAGCCTCTCGATTTATGTAGAAGGCGATGATGTCATGAGCTTCAACAAGTTTGACATGAGTCGAGACAAATTGATTGACATGGGGGTAATAATCGACTGGGCAAACATCGAATACTCTTTCTCCGACAACGCCCTTACTAAAATCAAGCCTGAGATGCTCACTACTGCCACCGAGAATGCACGTCTTGCTGCAGAACAGCTCGCTGGCAACAACAACTGCAAGGTTGGCAACATCGTTTCTGCTTCTCAAGGCTATTTCGAAATCAACAGCATCCCTGGCAAACCAGATTATCTGAAAGAGGTACGAGTTGTCAATAATGCTGAATTCTATCTGAAATAATGCGGCTCGTAATTCAGCGTGTACGCCACGCTTCAGTCGTCATTGACGATGTCGAGAAGTCACATATAGGTCAAGGATTGATGGTGCTTGTGGGTATCGAGGATGCTGATTCTGAGGATGATGCAGATTGGCTTGCCCAGAAAATCACAAAACTCCGGATATTCGATGATGCTGATGGTATCATGAATCTTTCGGTCAACGATATAGACGGTGAGATTCTCGTAGTCTCACAGTTCACGCTCTTCGCAATGACGGCTAAGGGCAACCGTCCATCCTATATACGTGCTTCACGTCCCGAGCATGCCATTCCGTTGTACGAACACTTCGTTGCTGCGGTACAGCGGCTCATCCCTTCCGAAGTACAGACTGGAGTTTTCGGTGCTGACATGAAAGTAACCCTACTCAACGACGGACCAGTCACGATACTAATGGATTCTAAAAACAAGGAATAAATGGAACGACTCAAACAACTTTACAATGCATACAACTGCGACATCACCGATGAAAGTGTTGTCCTCGCTGTCCGCAAAATAATTGACAGCGATTTTGCGAAGCTCGACAATCCAGAGGTCTGGAAGAAGTGTATATCGCTCATCGACCTTACATCGCTTAATACCGATGACACCATCGCTCGCATTTCTGACTTGACAAACCGTGTGAATACATTTACAAGAAGCCACAAGGGGTTAAAGAATGTTGCTGCGATTTGTGTATATCCTGCAATGATTGAATGCGTCAAGTCGTCGCTGAAAACCAAGAGTGTAGGCATTGCTTCTGTCTGTGCAGGCTTCCCTGCGTCACAGACCTTCAGCGAGGTGAAGATTGCCGAGGTCGCAATGGCTGTAGCTGCAGGTGCCACCGAGATTGACGTGGTCATTTCACTTGGCAAATACCTTGACGGAAATCATTCCGAGGTATTTGACGAACTGAACGAGATGCGTGATGCTGCCCGTGGAGCCAAACTGAAAGTCATTCTTGAAACAGGTCTCATGCCTTCGCAACGTGACATCAAGCAGGCTGCATTAATGGCAATGGCTGCCGGTGCTGATTTCATCAAAACCTCTACTGGAAAAACCTCTACGTCAGCCACACCTGAGGCAGTTTACACAATGTGCAAAGCGATTAAGGAGTTCTACGACAAGACTGGCATACGCGTGGGCATCAAGCCTGCCGGAGGCATCCGCACTGCCGAACAGGCTGTCGAATATTATGCAATAGTAAATTCGGTACTTGGTCGGGAATGGCTCACTCCAGAACTGTTCCGTTTTGGTGCAACCTCGCTTCTTGACAACTTGCTCATGAAACTTAAAAACGCATGAAACGATATGCATTGACATACATCATTGCAGCTTTTATTGTCGTTGCATCGACAATGAAGGTGTCTGAGTTCCCTTCCATACCGATGCCGGGCATCGACAAACCAATCCATTTCTTTATGTATGCGTTACTCACGTTTGTCATCGCTTTGGATTATTCAAAATTCGTGAAACGAAGATTGAGTTGCATGAATTGCATAGCAATACCTCTAATCGCTGCTCTTTTCGGGTTTTTAATGGAATGTATCCAGTACTTTCTCCCATATCGTTCATTTTCGCTATGGGATATGCTTGCGAATATGTTAGGAGCCCTTTTAGGCATTGTCATATTTATTATCATACAATTGTTACGACGTGGACACTGAACTGTATTACGAACTTGCTTTAACACAAATTGAAACTGTAGGTCTCGTCAAAGCTCATCTGCTGATGGAGACTTTCGGGACAGCGAAAGCTATATTTGATGCCTCTCCGTCCGACCTCAGTATGCTTGGTGCCTCTGGCAATGCACTCGCTGACAGAGATATTCGTTCGGAGGCTTTTGCTTCGGCAGAACGCGAGATTGATTTCATCGAGAGCAAAGGAATTACCGCCATCACATATATCTCTACGAGTTATCCCGAGCGTCTGCGAGAATGTCCAGATGCACCGATAGTGCTCTTCCAACTTGGTTTTTGTCCCTTGAATTCACAGAAAATGGTTGCAATGGTGGGAACTCGTCATGCTACAGAATATGGACGACAACTCGCACGTACATTCGTCGAACAGCTCTCAGCGATTGACAAGGGAATAGTGGTCGTCAGCGGTCTCGCATACGGTATTGACATTTCCTGCCATCGTGCAGCTCTCGATTTCGGCATGCCGACGATAGCTGTTGTGGCTCATGGCATGGATCGTATATATCCTCCTCTTCATAGGAACGATGCAGCACGCATGATAAATTCTGGTGGTGCAGTGCTCTCCGAGTTCTTTTCCGGCACACAGCCGATAGCCTCAAATTTCCTGCAACGCAACCGCATTGTTGCCGGACTTTGCGACGCTGTCATAGTGGTTGAGTCAGATGCGCGAGGTGGTTCACTTTCTACAGCCAGGATTGCTTCAGAGTACAATCGCGAAGTATTCGCATTTCCAGGGCGTATAGGTGACAAATTCTCGACAGGCTGCAACCGCTTGATTTCAGACGACCGTGCACGCATTGTACTTTCTGCCGATGATTTTATGACGAAAATGAACTGGATGCCTGAAAAGACGGCAGCAAAGCAACCTGAACTTCCTTTTGATGCAGTAATGCCACTCACTGACAATCAGAAAGCGATATTCGACATCCTCCGCACAGGACCTAAACAGATCAACGAACTTGCTGCGCTCTCCTCGCTCACTCCTGCCGAAATATCAGCAGCAATAACTGAAATGCTTCTTTCAGATGTCATCATCTCTCTTCCAGGAGATATGTACGACATACCACTTAAGGCAAGTTCAGTTTAACTATGAAATAACATCGCAATTAATAGATAATGATGAAACCCAAACATATAATATCAGTTCTCCTCGTTGTTCTCGCTGTTGCATCATGTGCTATACGTGGTACTGGTCCTCAAGGCGGTCCGAAAGATGAGACTCCTCCGGCAGTGGTCAAATATTCACCTGCTGACAGTAGCGTCAACTTCGTCCGCAAGGGAATAGAAATCACTTTCGACGAGATTGTCACACTCGACAATCCATACCAGAAAGTCATCATCTCGCCACCTCAGAAAGAACCTGCCGAAATAAAAGCACTCGGTCGTCGTATTGTCGTGAATTTCATGGATACGCTGCTCGACTCAACCACATACAACATCGATTTCACTGATGCTATTGCCGACAACAACGAAGGCAATAAGCTGAAAGGTTTCTCATACTGTTTCTCGACGGGAGACCACCTTGATTCGCTCCAGCTTTCGGGTATTGTCATTGATGCCGAAAACCTCAATCCTGTCCCAAACATATATGTAGGCATTCATTCCGACCTTGACGATACTGCATTCACCAGGATTCCGTTCAGAAGAATCTCGCTGACCGACGAGCGCGGGCATTTTACCATCCGCAATATCTCGTCTGGCAAATATCATCTTTTCGCATTGGCTGATATTGCCTCGAATTTCTACCACGACATGCCCAACGAACGTATTGCCTTCATCGACTCAGTATTCATACCGGAATGTGTAGTGACCACTCGTTACGATACTCTTTGGACCGATTCTGTCATCTCTCCGGATTCTACACTGCACCTCGTTGATACTATACGTACCACCACAAAGCGTCATTTCAATCCACGCAACGTCAACCTAATGTCGTTTGTATCGTTCGACCCGCGACAATATCTCGTCAAATCCGAACGCACTGAGAAATATTGCTTTACCTTGGTTTTCAACTCACCACTTGACACATTGCCTACCATCCAGCCACTGAACTTCAGCGATTCAATCTTCCATAATATCGTAACTCCATCCGTAAATCGCGACACCATCTCCTATTGGCTCACCGACTCAGCGCTCTGGGCTCTCGACACTCTGCGCATACTATGTTCCTACATAAAGACAGATGCCGACTCGACATACGGTGTCACCGATACATTGTCGCTTGCCATGCGTCGTGGGCGCAAGGCTTCATCTTCGGCTGGCATTGGCAGTTCATCGTCAGATGCAGCCAAAATAGGTGGCAACAAACCAGATACTAACAACAAACCTGGCAAATCAAGTTCCAAGAAAATGTCGAAAGGCAATAAACGAAAGAACGAGGATGAGAAAACAGCAACTACTGAAAATCCTCACCTCATATCGTCGAATGCTTCAACCAATTTCGATATCTACCTGCCTATCAGGTTGCGGTTCACAATACCGGCAGAAATCGTGCACTCATCCTATAAGCTTGAACAGAAAATCGATACTGTATGGAAAGAATTGCCGGCACCTCCAATTGTCCGGCAAAATGCTTTTGGGACACAATATACCCTCTTCTATAACTGGCAGCCTGCATCGGTCTATCGTCTGACAATTGATTCAGCCATGTTCAGAAACTTCATAGGGCAGTGCAATTTCAAGGAAACAGTCAACATAACCACAAAACCTCTCGAACAGTATAGTTCGCTGATACTAAATTTGACGAAATTCATTGGCAACGAGGTGGTGCAACTGCTTGACAAGGACGATAAGGTCATCCGCGAGATAGCTCTTGCTGACACTACCACCGACCTCGTCTCGTCTGTCAGCATAAAGCAGTCGTCCGCTGTACTCAAGTTCCTCTATGTCACTCCATCGGTCTATTATCTCCGTCTCTACAATGACATTGACGGCAACCGCAAATGGACAACAGGATCCTACCCTGACCATCGTCAGCCAGAACCTGTCACGTATTTTCCATTCGATATTGAGTTGCGCGCATTCTGGGATGTCGAGGAAGACTGGGATCCTACTTCAACGCCACTCCTGCAGCAGAAACCTAAAGAACTGGTAAAGACTGAAAAGGAGAAATGAGTGGTAATTGTTGTGCCACGTCTCTACACAAAATTTTTGCGTAAGGTGCGATGCTTTTTTTTGCCAGTTTTTGTCGTGCAAAGACGAGTATGTCGTATGTCTGTTTCACGCAGAATTCGCAGAATACGCTGAGAAAAAATTCCCATAATTCTGCGTATTCTGCGTGAGATAAAAAACATTTTTTCGGATAATCGCTTGTGCAGGTCAAAAAATCATTGTACCTTTGCAAATGAATTAGGACAGGATAAATCAATCAACATGAACTATACAGAAAAGACAAAGAGGGTAGAGGAAATCATTGCCGAGATAAACTCAGGAACGACTGACCCAGGTGCGATAATTGCCAAGATTGAGGAGGCTAAGAAACTGATTGCAGAATGCCAGACGGAACTTACGGCTCTTGAAAAGAATCTTGATGAGAACTCAAAGTAAGATACGCGGATACCTGCTCGGAGCATTGGGTGCTGCCGCCTACGGCACCAACCCTCTGTTCGCCAAACCTTTGTATGCCGACGGAATGAACCCTGTATCGGTACTCTTCTTCCGCTACCTAATGGCAATTCCGATTGTGTATATCATGTTGCACGTCCGTGGAAGGGACATCAGGGTAGAGAATAGGAAGGACTTCATGCCGTTTGTCATACTGGGAGTTGTTATGGCTGTATCATCGCTGTCGCTGTTCATGTCGTACACTTACATGCCGGCAGGAATAGCCTCGACAATCCTGTTCATATATCCTATCATGGTGGCAGTGATCATGGCACTGCTGTTCAATGAGAAGACCAGTTTCGCAACAATACTCTGCATAGCAGCCTCGACCGTAGGCATATTCCTGCTCTACAGAAGCGAGGACGGAACCACACTCGACCTTTTAGGAACCATACTGGTGATAATATCTGCTGCCTCGTATGCTATATATATTGTGGGAATCAACAAGACTGCCCTGAACCGTCTGCCGACTCTGCTCACTACATTCTATATTGTTGCCGTCTGCGACATCTGCTATCTAGTCTATGCGTTGGCGACAGGAGGAATACATACGCCTGGGCATTGGTACAGCTGGCTCTGTATACTCGCCTTGGCAGTATTCCCAACAGTCATCTCATTTACATGCACGACGGTGGCAATACAATCAGTAGGCTCGACACCTACAGCAATACTTGGGGCACTAGAACCTGCCACCGCAATCATAATTGGAATGGCGGTGTTTGACGAGGAGATGACAGGCAGGATAGCCACAGGACTTGTATTGATAATCCTGTCGGTAATGTTCGTGATAGGGTCAGGCGAAAACTCGCCTAACTACCTCAACCGTCTGAAGAAGATGTTTCCAAAGGTCAGAAGATAACTATTGTTCGTCTGACGTGAAACCGCACAACTGCGACACCTCCGAGGCTTCGACGTTGCGGGCAACAATCATCCCTTCATGGTCGATAAGAATGGTACAAGGAATTGCCGTCACGCCATACAGGTTGGATATTTCGCCTTCCCAGCCCTTGAGCTCTGAGGTCTGCAGCCACGTCATCTCGAACATTTCAATAGCAGAATGCCAAGCCTCAATATCAGAGTCGAGTGAGACACCCAACATGCTGAAACCTTTATCCCTGTTGGCTTCATAGAGTTCCTTCATAGCAGGCAACGACATACGGCATGGACCACACCAACTTGCCCAGAAATCAACCAGCACATAACTGCTTGAACCAACAAGGTCGCTGAGTTTCATAGTCTCGCCTGTGGTGGTGGTAAACCCGAAATCGATGAACTTATGTCCAGCAGATGTGGATATTATCTTAGATGCACGATCCTTGAGGGCAACGATATTTGGCATTGATTTGTAAGGCTCGCCGATAGAGTTGACGAGTTCTTCAAGCTCATCCGGATAGTCGCTGAAAATATATAGGTTATCGTCGAGAAGCATCTGCCCCAATGGGTTCTGTATGTTCTCACTTATATATGCTGTAAGCGTGAGAACATATTTGTCGTATGCGTATTCGTCATCCGAAGCAACTATTTTCTCTATCTCGTCCTTGAGCGTAGTCAGTTTGTCGTTCAACGGAGTGCCGTTCACCTTATTGTCTCCGACTGAGAGAGTGATTTCGCCAGGCTCAAGTATCAGTTCGCAGTAGCCCGTTCCAGTAACAACCCTTGCAGGTATTGACGGGTCAATCTTTCCCTTGAAGGCGAATTTGCCATCTTCGACTGCAGTTGTGTCAATATCCTTCCACTCCTTGCCTACACGAAAAACCAGACGTACGGTGGTACCGTTGCTGTCGGGACATGTGCCGTTTATGACGAAAGCTTTTTCGTCCTTACACGAAGTAAGCAGCAGAATGCCTGCCATCAATAGAAAATAAATCTTTTTCATTTCATTCTGAGTTTCAAACCAGATAATATGGTATCTATCTTCATATTGAACACAGCTGCCATCTCGCCACCCATGCAGAATCCGCATTTATGGCAGACCTTGTAATATTCGCCCATGCAGCGGTCGAGTTTCCTGCCGTCAGGGAACATGAAGTTCGTCACCCAGCAGTATTTCTTGAATGGAGGCTCGAATGAACCATCTTTCGAATAGTCCCTTCCATCAACCATACGCATGTATTTCAAGCCTGAAACAGAGTTCATGATAGGGTAGCCCTTTTTCTTGTACTCTATTACACGGTCGATAATGTCGCGGCGGATTTCAGGGTCGAGATAGAGTTGCTCAGTGCCCTCGAAAGGAGTATGGAAATTAATCGATATTGACTTGATATGAGGATTATTCCTGACATACTCTATTGCCTCGTCAACGTTTTCATAGTTGCGGCTGTTTACCACCATGTTGACCGAGAGGTCCTTGCATCCGGATTCTGCAATGTTCTTTTCGAGACGTGCAAACGTGCCTTCGCCTCGTATGTCGTCGTGATACTTGCCCACACCGTCCATCGAAACCCAGAGTGAATCGGCATGAGTGCCACGGATAGGGAACTGGCCGTTGGTCGTAATGGTGCAGGTATAGAAACCTATCTCGTGTGCCATGTCAATCACATCGTTGATGCGTTTGTCGCCATCGCGCCAGAGCGAGACCTCGCCTCCCTCGAAATCGATGAAACGAGACCCCATCTTATAGCATTCCTCCAGGTCATGGCGGATCTGCTCCATGTTCTTGACATTATGGTTTGCTACCTGCTGCAACATGCAGTGCTTGCAGCGTAGGTTGCACTCGTCCGTGATAAACACGACACTCTGGAGTGGTTTCTTCTTTCTGAGTATTGCCACCTGGAAATACCACCATGCGGGATAAATCAATTCGCCTATTTTCATATCAACGTGAGTATTATCTTAACCAGAACAATAGTGAAACAGAACCCTGTATTGATGTTTCGCATACACATCCAGCGAACGACATAATAGTCAACGTCATGCTCGATAGCATCATGCAGACGCTCAATCATGCCTAACCATTTTGGAGGATTCTTTGTATCGAAAGGTATGCCGTACATGAAACAATAGGTCGAACGCCAGAGCCAGATGCAACGTGGCAACTGCAGCAGCACGAAGAGGTAAGCCCAGTGTATGTAGCCCACTGCCACACAACCTACAACCAAAAGCAAAGGGAGGAACAGCATTACTGCAAATGCTGCAAGTCCAGCCTTGTTGGTGCCTAAAAGCACGGCGAAGGTGTTCTTGTCGGATGCCTTGTCTGTGTCACGCTCGATGAGTGAATGCACATAGAGAATGGCAGTCACATATATGCCTACGGCTATCGACATCAGCACTATAGGCCAATATAGACCCGTCTCCGGAGAATAGAGTCCGCCACAGGTTGACTCGAACACCCCACACATGAGACATGGTCCGAAACAGATGCCTATTATTATCTCGCCAAAGCCATGGAACGCCAGTTTGAAAGGCCATCCTGAATAGAAATATGTCAGGAAACCCACGACAGCAGCAATAGCCACAACCGACCACCCACGATACACGAAAATGACAACACCTATGGCAATTGCGACAACAATATGAGCTGCTATTATCCACCCCAACTGTGCGAGAGTCAACGTCCCGTCCTTGAGGTAGAAATATTTAGGCGTGAACGACAGTATTCCCTGCTTGCGCATCTCGGTGCGTACACTGAGGAGGTCATACTTGTAGTCGAAATAGTCGTCAAGCATGTTGCCAGCCAGATGGACCAGGCAACAGGCGAATATGGCAAGCAATCCGAGTCCCCAGTTGAAATCGCCAATGCCAATAGCCAACACAAGTGCCAAAGCCCCAGGCATGATGCACTGGGGTAAAGCGTAAGCACGAGTTATGTCAACCCATAGTTTTAGTTTTTTCTTCATCAGAATCTGAAATCACGTTCTCCATCGGCAATTTTCTTGAGATTCTCAATGGCAATTCTCCGGATGTTAGGATTGGTGACGTTGAGTATCTCCTTGTCGATTAATTTATATATTTTCTCTTTAACCTCAGGCGTAGCGTAATCCTCGGCATACTCCTTAAGGGTCATCAGTGCATTAGGCTGACAACAGTTTGCAATCTGTCCCTTCTTTACGAGCGACATGAAACGGTCGCCTGTACGACCTTCACGGTAGCAAGCTGTGCAGAAACTTGGTATATAGCCAAGGTCAAGCAGCCATTCTATCACCTCGTTCAGCGAACGCTGGTCGGATACATCAAACTGCGAAGTCTCGTTATGGCGTTCGACAGTGGTGTAACCGCCGACCGAGGTGCGTGAACCTCCTGAAATCTGGCTTACACCGAGTTCGAGTACCTTCTCGCGGCTCTTCTGGCTCTCGCGTGTCGAGATGATCATTCCAGTATATGGCACGGCAATGCGTATCACTGCCACAATCTTCTGGAATATCTCGTCGGAGATTGTATTGTCGAAATCCTTTGTGTCGATATCGTCGGCAGGACAGAGTCGAGGCACACTGATGGTGTGAGGTCCACAACCGTATTTTGCTTCAAGGTGCTCAGCGTGCATCAGCAATCCTGTGAAATCGTATCTGTAACGTTCAAGGCCGAATAATACACCGATACCCACGTCGTCAATGCCACCTTGCATTGCACGGTCCATAGCCTCGGTATGGTAAGCATAATCGCTCTTTGGACCTGTCGGGTGCAACTTCTCGTAATCTGTCTTGTGATAGGTCTCCTGGAAAAGAATATATGTACCTATGCCTGCCTCCTTGAGTTTGCGGTAGTTCTCGACAGTAGTGGCGGCAATGTTGACGTTCACACGACGGATGGCACCATTCTTATGTTTAATGCCATATATAGTCTTGATGCTCTCAAGTATATATTCGATAGGGTTCATCGTTGGGTGTTCGCCTGCTTCGAGAGCAAGACGCTTATGTCCCATGTCCTGAAGAGCAGTCACCTCCTTGATAATCTCCTCCTGCGAGAGTTTCTTGCGTGGAATGGTGCGGTTCTTGCCATGATAAGGGCAATAAACGCAGCCGTTCACGCAATAGTTTGACAGATACAATGGTGCAAACATCACGATGCGGTTGCCATAGAATGCTTTCTTGATGCGTTTTGCCAATGCATACATCTTCTCGACGAGTTCCTCGTCCTCGCACGACAGCAACAGAAGTGCCTCACGGTGAGTCAATCCCTTGCAGTCCTCAGCCCGTTCAATCAGGCTGTTGATTAATTCCTTATTGTCTCGGTTTTCATCCGCCCAGGCAATAGAGTCCAGAATTTCCTGATGGTCGATAAATTCTTCGGCCTTTGACGAAAGTTTGTTATACATAATGTTATTTGTATTTTTATGTTTTCTTATGTCACACGGTCAGTTCCATCTTGTACAACTTGTCGCCCCTCCTGACCAAATCACTCTTCATACTGAAATAAGTCCCCTTTTCAACTCGCTCCACTCTCTTGTCATCAACACGCATATCATCCACGACGCCCTCGAGTGCCCCGGTAGTCTCGCCAGTAATCAGATACTCGTCACCTTCGCAGATTGCCTGCGATTCAACGAGAAACTCTGCCACACCAAGTTTTTTGAAATAGTTGGTGCATTTGGCGACATAGACCTTTTTCCGCGTAGCCTTGGAACCATATTTGTCGCTCCATTCGCCGAGTTTCTGCCCGAGATAATAACCATTCCAGAAACCACGGTTGAACACTCTCGACAGACGCTCGTCCCACCCAGGCACCATCTCTGATGAGTAGGCACCATCGGCAATAGCCTTCAACGCCTCGTCGTAACATTCCACAACTGTCTTCACATATTCGGGACCTCGCGCACGACCTTCAATCTTGAACACCCTGACACCTGCATCAACCATTTTGTTGAGGAAATGAATGGTCTTCAAATCCTTTGGCGACATAATGTATTTATTATCAACCTTGAGGTCGATGTCACTCTCATAATCCTTTACATAGTAGGCACGGCGGCAGACCTGCATGCACGCTCCACGGTTGGCAGACTGGTTCATCTCGTGCAATGACAGATAGCATTTACCCGACACTGCCATGCAGAGAGCTCCATGACAGAACATCTCGATACGCACGCGTTTGCCATTCCTGCCACGAATGTCCTCACTCTCAATCTTGCGATATATATCCGCCACCTGCTCCATGTCAAGTTCCCGAGCCAGCACTACGACATCGGCATATTGTGCGTAGAACTTCAGCGACTCGACATTCGATATGTTCAGCTGTACGCTGAGATGCACTTCTACACCTTTCGACACAGCATACTGCATCACTGCCACATCACACGCTATGATTGCCGACACGCCAGCCTCGGCGGCATTATCGACAATTGTGCGCATCATTTCGAGGTCGTTCTCGTAGATGATTGTATTCACCGTGAGATACGATTTCACGCCATGCTCACGGCATATCGATACTATAAGGTGAAGGTCCTTAGTAGTGAAGTTCACAGAAGAATGAGAACGCATGTTGAGGTTCTCAATGCCGAAATAGACCGCATTTGCCCCAGCATTTATTGCAGCGTGCAGGCTCTCCCAGCACCCTACAGGCGCCATTATCTCGAAATCACTTCTCTGCATCACGTTCCTTCTTGTAGCTCTCGTACCTGATTGATACCCAGAGGTCGATTATTGCTGACAGCATAACCATAACCACTACATATCCAATACGGAAAGGCTGGAATATAAAATAACAGCCTGCAATCAGCAACAATGCGCTGACTGCAAGCATAGCATTAAATCTCTTAACCCTGAAGTTGTCGATTTTCGGCAATGTCATCACTCTTCCAACAATGTTCAGCGTCACTCCGACTGTGAATGCCACCTGCTTGACCCTGACCATCTCAATCCACAAATCGGTGAATACGATAATCCACGCCATCACCAGCAATATGACCACTGCCCCACAGGCATAGAACCAAAAACCAACTGTATTCCTCTTTTCCAAAACTTAAATTCTTAATCGAACATTTGTCTAAGCCTGTCGCGGAACGACCTTTTTGATGATACACTCGGCTGAACATTCTTTGATTCTGCGAGTTTCTCGAACATTTTCCGCTCGTCGGACGACAAATCCTCAGGAATATATACACCTATGTTCACCAGCAGGTCGCCATTTCCGCCATATCTCCGGTTGACATCAGGCAAACCTTTTCCGCGCAACCTAAGCACCTTACCCGGCTGTGTGCCCTTGTCAATCTTTACTTTAACCTTTCCGTCAACTGTAGGAACTTCGACCGTGCCACCCAATACTGCTGTTGGCAAATCCAGCAGCAAGTTGTAGATGAGATCGTTGCCCTGACGGATGAGCTCCTGCTGCTCCTCTTCTTCTATAAGGATGTAGAGGTCGCCTGGAACACCGTTCCTTACGGCATTTCCCTTGCCTTGCATGGTGAGTTGCATGCCTTCTGCGACACCTGCAGGAATCTTGATGGTGATGACATCCTCTTTCTTCTCGACGCCCGTTCCGTTACAGAACTGACATTTATCCTTTATTATCTTGCCTGTGCCTCCGCAGCGAGGACAAGCTGCCCTTGTCTGCATCTGACCGAGAATGGTACGCTGTATTCTCGTCACATATCCTGTTCCGCCACAATCTGGGCAAGTCTGTACTGAACCTGGATCCTTTGCCCCGGTGCCGTGGCAATGCTCGCAAAGCACGTCATGGCGAACTTTGATTTTCTTCTCGCAACCATTGGCTATCTCCTGGAGTGTCAGTTTGACACGTACACGCAGATTGCTGCCTACAGGTCTGCGCTGAGTGCCGCCTCCGCCGCCGAATCCCCCGAAGAACGAATCGAAAGGCGAACCGCCTCCTCCACCGAAATGACCGCCGAAGATATCGCCGAACATTGAGAATATGTCCTCCATGTTCATGCCAGCGCCACCACCGAAACCTCCTGCACCACCTTCGAATGCTGCATGTCCATATTGGTCGTAGCGAGCACGTTTGTTCTCATCGCTGAGCACTTCGTATGCCTCAGCAGCCTCCTTGAATTTCTCCTCCGCCTCCTTGTCTCCCGGGTTCTTGTCAGGATGATATTGGATAGCCTTCTTGCGGTATGCCTTCTTTATCTCATCAGCCGAGGCTCCTTTCTGTACGCCAAGGACTTCATAATAATCTCGTTTTGCCATATTATCACTGGTATTAGTCGCCGACAACCACCTGTGCGTGTCTTATCACCTTGCCGTTCATTGTATAGCCCTTTTTTACGCAATCCACAATTTTGTCTTTCAATTCGGGCGTTGGTGCAGGAATGGTGGTGATAGCATCGTGCAAATCAGTATTCAGTTCGCCTTCGGTCGATATCACCTCTACGCCATTATCCTTGAGCATAGTCATTATCTGGTTGTAAATCAACTTCACTCCTTCGGCTGCTGCCTCACCTCCTTCTTGGCTTTCAATGCTCTTCAATGCCCTTTCGAAATTGTCAACGATAGGCAGGAAGTCGGTTATAATGCGTTCGCCAGCGTTCTTTATAAGGTCAGCCTTCTCTTTGATGTTGCGTTTACGGAAATTGTCAAAGTCAGCCATCAAACGCAAATGCGAATCATTCAGCTCGTTGAACTTAGTCTGCCAATCCGTCTCGACTTTCTTCTCCTCTTTCATCTCTTCCTTCACTTCAGCCTTTTCCTCAGTCTGAGCCTTTATCTTCTCATCCTTGGCACACTTCTCTGCCTCTTTCTTATCTTTTTTCATACCTTGATACATGTTTTTGTTACACACCGACTGCTGTCACAACAGCCGTGCCACCTGCCAAAATGTCAACCACGCTTTGCAAAGTATTATTTCTTTGCCGAATTCAGCCAATCAATGAAATCACCGGCATCTTCGTTGAATGCGTACGACCTTGTCAGAGGTTTGCCTTCGCCATTGATGATGACATAGAATGGCTGGGCGTTTGCTCCATATACATGACGCTGGATGTACGAGTTCTTCTCGCCGACAGTGGTGAGCACGAGTTTCTGCCCGTCCTCCTCGACCTCGACAGGCTGAGCCAATGGCGTACGGTCGTCAACATAGAGACTTACCAATACGAATTCATTCTTCAGCTTGTCAGCAACACGTGCGTCGGTCCATACGGCAGCCTCCATCTTGCGGCAGTTCACACATCCGTAACCTGAGAAATCGACAACGAGCGGTTTGTTGCCTTGGCGTGCCATGGCGAGTCCCTCTTCATAATCCATTGTATGAGGGTGTACTGAACCATCGTACAGCGAGAAGTCCTGTGTAGTCACTGGCGGCAAGAATGCCGAAGCAGATTTCAGAGGTGCGCCCCACAAACCTGGTATCAGGTAGATTGCGTATGCCAACGAGCATAAAGCGAGCATCATTCTCGTCACTGATATATGTTCTTCTTTGTCGTCGTGTGGTAAAATCACCCATCCGAGCAGATAGAAACCCATAAAAGCAAATATAATCACCCAGAGAGCTACAAAAGTCTCGCGGTCGAGCAGATGCCATCCGTATGCAAGATCAGCCACCGACAGGAATTTCAGCGAGAATGCCAGTTCAAGGAAGCCGAGAACCACCTTCACGGAATTCAGCCAGCCGCCCGACTTAGGCAACGACTTGAGCAGTGTTGGGAACATTGCAAATACAGAGAAAGGCAATGCCAATGCAACTGCAAATCCGAGCATTCCGATTGCTGGCGACAGCCATGAGCCCTGTGCTGTCTCGACAAGCAGTGTACCGATGATAGGACCTGTGCACGAGAATGAAACCAAAGCGAGTGTGAATGCCATCAGCAATATAGAGAGGAATCCTGTTGTTGCGTCAGCCTTTGCATCCATTTTCGATGACCATGATGCAGGCAATGTAATCTCGAACATTCCGAAGAACGACAGTGCGAATACCAACAGCAGCAGGAAGAAGAAAATGTTGAATCCTGCATTGGTCGATAACGAGTTGAGAGCCGAAGCACCGAATATTGCAGTGACAATCAATCCGAGACTGACATATATGATAATGATGGACAAACCGTATGTTATGGCATCACGGCGAGCCTTGTGCTTGTCCTTGTTGCGCTTGAGGAAGAACGAAACGGTCATTGGTATCAATGGCCATACGCATGGGGTGACGAGAGCGATGAGTCCGCCCAGGATACCCATGAGGAAGATATACCAGAGGGAACCGTCAGCGTCCTCACCGGCGGCATTCAATGCCCCGAGTTCTTCGACAACAGGTTTATAGATGTCGGAGTCAGCAGCTACGGCAACCACTGCCTCGATGGCAGTCGTTGTGTCCACAGCCTCTTCCTTGACCTCCTCGACAGGCTCCTCGATCTTCTCGGCAGTAGCCACGCCTTCGCCTTCGAAACTGAACTTATATGGATTGCCAGGCATGCAGCTTTCGTCGTTGCAGGCCATGTATGTCACCTTGCCCTCAACCTTCCAAGGCTCGGAACCTATAGTGATTTTCTGCTTGAACACTGCCGAATTTTCATACCACGACAACTCCATTTCGAACATGTTGTCATAGTGGGAAATCAGTTTGGACGACGATGTCACCTTCCCGTCAAGCTTCGCACCTTTGGCTGTGAACTCGAAGGCTGTAGGCGTAGGTCCGCCTTCACCGATGTTCATCCCGTAGAGATGCCATCCAGCTTCAATCTTGGCAGTTACGATGATTTCGGCATGAGTGTCGTCCTTTTGGTTTACCTTGGACGACCATTTAATAGGTTCGAGCATTTGCGCATTGACTGCCACGAATGCTGCGACCATGACGATGAGACTGAAAATTCTTTTCATATACATTTATTTTGTTTTTTCCAGCATAAAATATTTCACGCTGCAAAGTTACGAAAAAATATTTATATGATTATACATTTATTCAAAAAAAAATTACTACCTTTGCAGTCACTTATAAATCACATTATGTATGTTTATTGAAGATGACGACGATCGCTCGGTTGACGAGATTTTACATGATTCGGACTTCCCTGACGATTATGATGCTTTCCATGACGAGGAACTCGAAATGATACCATGACGTATGAATGCAATAGGTATTGTTGATATTATTGACATTGTTCTGGTGGCTACGTTTTTATACGGGGTCTATCGTCTTATGCGTCGCAGTGGTGCTGCTCGCATTTTCAGCGGCATCATGGTTTTCCTGTTTGCCTGGTTTCTGGTTTCGAGGGTGTTCCGTCTATCGCTGACAAGTGCCATTTTCGACCAGATAGTCAGCGTCGGAGTGATTGCACTTGTTGTCATTTTCCAGAACGAAATCCGTCGTTTCTTTTTCTCGCTCGGCTCGCACAAATGGCTGAAAGGTTTCAATTTCTTACAGTCCTCTTCGCACGGCAGAGATGCTGAATTCGAAATCTCTGTCCAGAACAAAGCTCTCGTTGATGCCTGCCGTACACTCTCGATGCAAAAGGTCGGAGCACTCATAGCAATTGAACAGGTGATATCGCTCGACAGCTATATTGAGACCGGCAATGTCGTAGATGCCGACATCAACACTCTCCTTATCGAAAACATCTTTTTCAAGAACTCGCCGCTTCACGATGGCGCAATGATTATCCGCAACCACCGCATAGTCTCGACAGCCTGCATACTGCCTAACACTGTGACCATCGACCTGCCACGGCAATTCGGGCTTCGTCACCGTGCAGGCATTGCTCTTTCTGAATGCACTGATGCTTTCGTGATAATCATTTCTGAGGAGACAGGTGCAATCACCATTGCACAGAATTCGCAATATACTCACAATGTCAAGCCGGAGGATCTCAGCAAAATCATTGCCAGCACTCTCCATTGACGCTCCTTTTGCAAATAAAAAGACAATAATAACTATGGATAAATTTCAGAAAGTACCTTTTGCCATTACCATTTGCGACCGTGAAGGCAACATTTTAGACATGAACGAGCGCTCATGCCAGACTTACGAGAAATACGGCAACATCATCGGCCGTTCTCTCTTCGAATGTCATCCCCCTCATGCAGCGGAGATACTCCGCGGGCTGCTTGCCAACCACAACGTCAATGCCTATACTATCGAGAAAGAGGGCATTCACAAGCTCATCTACCAGTCGCCATGGTACGACAAAAACGGTAATTTCGCAGGCTATATCGAACTTTCGCTCCCTATACCTGCCGACATGCCTCACTATGTACGCACGCCTCAGCCAAAGCAGTAATGACCATCCGGCAGATTGCACATAACTTCTCGTCAGACCTCCGTCGTGTACCTTCCATGGCTTTTGCCATTCTTGTCCTGTCGGTAGTCTCGATGAATCTTCTTGCCAACCGCGAACTGTTCCATGTCTCGTGGCTGGCTCTCGACTGTGGGTATGCCATATCGTGGATACCTTTCATAATAATGGATTGCGTCTGCCGTGCCTTTGGCGGGCGCACGGCGTTCCGTCTCTCGCTGCTCGCCATTATCATCAACCTCGCTACCTTCCTTGTATTCAAGCTGTTGATGCTCACTCCGGGAATGTGGGGAGAATACTACATCACCAGTTCAATGGTGGTCAACGGTTCACTGAATGCCACAATCGGTGGCTCGACATGGATAGTGCTCGGCTCAGCCTTTGCGATGTGCCTCGGTTCAGCCGTCAACTCGGCAGTCAACGTCTCGGTAGGACGTCTTTTCCGCAGGGACAATTATGCCGTTTTCGCCATCCGGAGCTTTTCATCCACCGCCTTGTCGCAGTTTGTCGATAACTTCGCATTTACGCTTATCGTAAGCGTACCTCTCTTCGGGTGGACGATTCTCCAGTCAGTCTGCTGCGCCCTCGCAGGGGCAGCCCTCGAACTTATTCTCGAAATACTGTTTTCGCGTCTTGGCTATCGCCTCTCCCGCAGATGGATTAAGTAAATTTCCGAGCACTTCGTACTCGGTTACTCATAGTACAGCCTTCCAGGCTGAACATGTGCCACTTGAGTGAATTTATCCCAAATCGGTCATTAGAATTTTCCAGTGTTGTATGGCAAACAGAAATCCTTTAATTTTTCCCAGAAACTATTACCTCTCAGTGCCTGCAATAACCATTGCAGGCACTTTTTATGATAAAAACTTTGCCATGTCGCAAAAAAGAACTACCTTTGCAGCATTAGGGCGTTAAATCAATATTTTGTAGTATTTAATAGATATTCAATGACTTAAATAATATTGATTGGTACTGTCAACACAATTACACTGCCCTAAAAGTTGGAAAAACGGCAGAAAATGGCAGATTTAGGGTTGGAAAAACGGCAGAAAACACCCATTTACAGGTTGGAAAAACGGCAAAATACAATATGCTGAATAGGAAAATATATGAATTGATTCTCTGAACTGTAGGATATGAAAGATGCGTCTTTTTTGCAATATATGAAGTGGTTGGTTTTACCTTATCATTTACTTTATCACGTCTCCATATTATGGTACAGAAATCTTCCTCCTGAATGAACTCTGGTTTACGCAGTCCTTTCTCGATACATGCATCAATCATATCATTAGTCCCTGTTCCAAGACGCTCTATGTATCCAGCTAGATAAACTGGATGGGCAAAGATTGAATTTGTTGAGGAAGATATGATGGTCAGTCGTAAGACGGCAAGTAAATATCTTGAAGCAATTGTAGATGCTGGGTTACTGACAAAGACAAAGATAGGTAAAGACAATTACTATATCAACGATGCGTTATACAACTTGTTTTTGAACTATGGTCATGAGTAAAAAAACAAGATTTTTACCCATGAAACTATGAACGTGGGTAAAAAACCGGAATTTTTACCCATGAAGGAAATGTGTCTTGAAAAAATATCCTTCAATTTTTTTTGCCATGTCAGATTATTTTTGTTACTTTGCAAAAGATTTGCGAAAAAATTCTTTTACACTATGAGTACAGAAACACTGTTCGGTTTGCTTGAGTATCTTTTGAAGTGAACAAATGTTTCAGAAAGTTTTTTTTGAATTCAATTTTATAGAGACTAAAAATTATGGGTGCAGAAATTTTGCTGAGATATCTGAGACAAGTGAGACAAATCTCAGATGTCTCACTTGTCTCAGCAGAAAATGACCCTCAGGATTTTTACTGAAACAATTGAAATAATTGAAACATGCAAGGTGGTATAATTATGTCGCCACCTACGGGGCTTGAATAATGTGATATGCTTATTCATAGGGCTTACGCCGCTATGCTAATCTACGTCAACCCTTCGGGGTTAGAAATTGCGAAAAAACTTTTATAAACATTTTGTCACCTCGGAAAAATGTCGTATCTTTGCAAATTGAATTCATTATTGTTAAAAACGGTTTATGCAATTGCATAAACCGTTATAAATCATTTTGTTGTTATGAAGAAAATCATTTTGCTATGTATTTTCATGATGCTGTGCATCAGTTCCTATGCACAGTCAGACGTTTATGAACCTGTCGCAATAAACTCCAACGACCTGAATGGTGATGTGGTTATGGGCGCAAATGGGTATAGCCCACATTCTCATGGCATACAAATTTCTGGATTGGATCAATATACGTGTTTTTATTCCAATAATTGCCCTAATGTAACAAACACAAACGACCTTGCTCACGGTCTGCCAAGTTCGACAAATGCTCCGAATGGTGCGGGCGTGAACATCCCATTCTATTTTACTTGGACAGGTAACGGGCTGTTTAACGGAAATGATGCCATTCATCTGCATTTCTGCGATATGTCTGTTACAGTCAATTTGCAGAAAGAAAGTTACTATAATGAACTCTATTTCCTTGCTACATTGGGTGGAGAAAGAGGGTCTGGAACTATCACAGTGACTGCCACATATACAGACAACACAACCGACGTAGGTAATTTTACAGTCAATAATTGGTATTATGGCGGTTCAAAACCAGCCAATGCACTGCAAGGCTATTACCGCTGGAAATACAATCCTAACGGAGTCGACCATTCTGACAAAGGTCCTTGTCTCTATTGCTATTCATTCAATGGTTCTTTGAATCAGACGAAACTAATCAAATCCCTGACCTTTTCGCAATCTGACGACCAAATGTTTACTGCCATATTTGCCATTACTGGTGTCAAACATACTTGTGTTCCAAACCCACCACAGAATCTTTCTGGCACGCATACAAGTAACTCTACTACGATTACATTTGACGAAGCTACCGATCAGTCGGGAAGTACACTCACTAATGCAAGTTATGTCTATGATGTTGCACGTGACCCAAACTTCAAATCAATTGTTACAGGACATTATGACCAACCATTTTCTAATACAACTGTTGCAAATGGCAGGGTTTCTGGAACCATCAATAGCGATTTGTCGGGTTTCTATTTCCGTGTACGTGCCGTGAACAATTGTGGAACCTCTCAAAATTCGGCAACGTTTGCTGAACAGGGAGCAGCAATCTATACGGTTAATATCCCCGATGTTTCCAACTGTTCTGTTGAAGGATGTCTGTCAGGCTCAAGATATAAAAGTGGAGAAAAAATTACATTGACTGCTTCGGTGTTTGAAGAAGGCAAGATTTTTGGATATTGGGTTGACGGTAATAACAACCAGTTATCTACTGACAACCCTTATACGCATACCGTCACACAGAATATAACAATCAAGCCTGTACTTATTGACGAGCCACGTACTTTTTCTATCGCAGAAGGCATAACAGCCACAATGGGAACAGCAAACAAAGTACGCCCTTGGTACAGGACGACAAACAAACCAGGATTGGCATATCAGTCAGCCATGAACCACAACCCTGATCAGGAATCACGTGACACACTGATTATTACTCCTAATGCAGGTTTCGAATACATTCTTTCGTTTGATTTTGAAGTATGTTACCTTAGGTGTTATGACTCAGCAACTGTATGGATAAATGGCAATAAGGTTATTTATAGGAAAAAAATTACAGAGTCAACAACAACATATTCATATAAATCAGGAAATTCATACATTAATCAACCTACTACTATTGTCATGTCATATAAAAAGCATTCGGGAACTTGTTATAATTCGCAAGAGTCTGGCGACAAGAAAGCTTATATTTACAATATTGCAGTTACTTCCAGAAGTCGCTTAGCTCCTGCCAAGCCTGTCCTGACCTTATGCTCTCATACCAGCAGCGCCACCATTGTCACATTTAACGAGGTTACTAAGGATATTGATGGCAACACGGTAGCTGGTCCCTTGACATACAAATACGATCTCGCTCACGACTCATGTTTCACTGAAATCATTCCTGGACATGAAGACCAACCGCTTAATGTCACAACCTCGGGCGGAGTATCAACAGGTACTATCAACGAAAATCTGTCAGGTCTTTATGTCCGCATACGAGCCATAAACGTCAATGGTACGTCCTACAATTCAAATGCGATAGCAGATAATAATCCTGACGTCTATGTATATAAAGTTGTAGTACCAGCTTCAAGCAGGTATGTATTATCTGGATATAAACCTGAAGCAAGATACAAAGCAGGAGAATCTGTCACCTTGTCTGCTTCTTTGACAAGAAGGGGAATGGAGTTCAAAGGCTGGGCAGACGAAAACGATAATACTCTATCCACCGACAATCCATATACCCATACTTTTCCGCAAACCGCAACAGGTAGTGGCATACAGCACGTGACCCTCAAACCAATACTTGAATTAGAGGTGCGTGAATATGCCATTGCGCCAGGAGTCACCGCACGAATGGGAACATTGGACAAGGATCTGGCTTGGATAAGATATTACGACGGCGAAGCTTCGGGATTAGCTTACATCTCGGCAGTAAATTTTCGCAGTGCTGTGTCACGGGACACTTTGGTCATTACGCCTGACCAAGGTGTAGCTTATGCACTTTCGTTTGAATGTAAATTACATGATGATAACACAGGCGATGACCTGAAAATTCATGTCAATGATTCAACGTTAGATACTTCAATTCCCTCATTTGTTAGTGGTAATCCTGATATAACTCTTAGAAGAGAATATAATTCTGGAGATAAGAATTTTTTCACAGAACCTACGACTATTATCATGGCATATACCAAGAATAATTATGACTATAGAGAGAACAACAGATGTTTTATTTACAATTTGAAAGTTTCTGTTCCATATACTGTTACCGCAAAAAGTAACAACCCTGATATGGGTTCTGTTACAGGCGGAGGTTATTATTTAGGAACGCAAGAAGTCACCCTGACCGCAACACCAGAGTCTGGCTATCGCTTTAAAGGATGGAGTGATGGCAGTAAGGCAAATCCATACAAATTAACAGTCGATCGAGACACAGACATTACTGCCATTTTCGATATCGACCATTTATCTATGCCTCTTTGCTTCACCGCCAAGGGGGGGGGCAATGTAAACGTGCGGTTTGACATCAAGAATGTACAACACACCATTCAATACTCAACGGACAAGGTAAATTGGGAAACATATACCTCAAACACTGCTGTGACTCTTGCCAATGATGGCGACAAGGTCTATTTTCGCGCCGCGGCAGACCAGACTAATGCAAGTACATTTGGAACCAATAATAAATTCTCACAATTCTTCTTCACATCTGACAACGGCGGCAAGGTCGAGGCATCTGGAAACATAATGTCGCTCTACGGACCAAGCTT
>JAKSNT010000008.1 GCA_024399575.1 Paludibacteraceae bacterium | reverse complement strand
TTTGCTAAAGGCAGTGAGTAAAATGGGAGGTGGTTGTCTATTGTAGAGACAACCACCTTCTATTTGGAATAATTCCCGATTTTGACAAGCGAAAAAAGCAGAATGATGAATAAATTTGTTTTTTTATTCGATGCTATCGAATAAAAATGTCAAATTTTGTTTTGTGGCATCGAATAAAATTATTACCTTTGCACCCAAATTCAGTGATATATGGATAAAGAACAAATTAGGACAATAATCTCTGAGGGTCAGGAATATATAGGGGAAATAGAACTTGTCAGACGTAATGTCAGACTTGAAGAAAACGGCAATTATGTGTTTGTTGGAGTCAGGCAGTCAGGCAAATCGTATCTTCTCTATCAGAAGATACAGGATGAACTGTCAAAAGGCAGGAGCATAGAAGACATTGTCTATGTCAATTTCGATGACGAACGTCTGATAGGAATGACAGCCAACGACTTGGATTTGATTCTTCAGGCGTATTATAGTATGTATGATGGTAAGCCCTTATTCTTTTTCGACGAAATTCAGAATGTCGAGGGATGGGCTAATTTCGCAAGAAGGTTGGCAAACCAGAAATATCAGGTGTTTGTGACTGGCAGCAATGCAAAGATGCTGAGCAGGGATATCGAAACTGTCCTTGGTGGAAGGTATTTAGACGTGAGCCTTTTCCCATTCTCTTTCGAAGAGTATCTTACTGCTGTGGGATTTGAATTCGGCAAGGCTTGGCAATATGGAAGGAAGGCTAATGAGATACAAAGGCACTGCAAGACATATTTTGAGTGGGGAGGATTTCCCGAACTTGTCAGATTCAAAGAGAAGAGAGTATGGCTTAACAGCTTGTTTAATAGGATTTTCTTCAACGACCTTGTGGTAAGACATAAGATAAAGAATGAAGCAGCATTGCGCATGTGTCTTCGCAGGTTGGCTGAGAGCGTAAAACAACCATGTTCACTGAACAGGCTTAATAACCTTGTCAAATCAACAGGAGTGTCTTGCAGCACATCAACCATTATGGAGTATGTCAGGTACCTGCAGGAGGCTTGCATTATCATATCGTTGGAAAATTATACCTCTAAATTTGTGGAAAAAGAGACAGTAAAAAAGCATTATTTTGTGGATAATGGTCTTTTGCATCTTTTCCTGACTCGTCAGGAGGAGACCTCTTTGCTGGAAAACCTTTGTGCCATAACACTGTACAAAAAATATGCTTCGGAACTTTATTTCTACAAGTGTAATGTTGAAGTGGATTTTTTCATACCAAACGAGTCAATTGCCGTTCAAGCTTCGTACAGCATACAGGATGATGACACACGTAAACGTGAGGTCTCGGCAATTTTGGCATTGAATGAGATGTATCCGTTAAAAAAAGCAATGATAATCACGTATGATGAAGAGAGCGTTATCGAAGAAGGCTCATTGTCTATAGAAGTGATACCTCTGTGGAAATGGCTATTGAATGGTGAATTGACCAAAGAATGAGTTGGCTTGTGAATATTAATTGTAGAGAAAACCATTTCTATTTGGAATAATTCCCGATTTTGACATGCAAAAACTCGGAATAATTCCCGATTTTAGTCTGAAAAATCAAGAATAATTCCCGATTTCTTTGCTATATCAGAAAAATATTGTACCTTTGCAGCCTCAAAATGAATGACTTTTATGTTGTATAGAAAGTATGAGAAGAGGTTACGGGAAATCCTGTCGGAAAATAGCGACAAAATACTCCTTCTGAATGGTGCGAGACAGGTTGGAAAGTCCTATATCATCAGGTATGTTGGAAAGAGTATGTTCCGAAATTTTGTGGAGATTGACCTGAAAGCTGATTCGGAAGGTCGTCGCAGGTTTGGCAATGTCAGGACTACCGATGATTTCTACCTATTGCTGGGTGCTATTGCGGGCAAGAATCTTGGCTCGTATGAAGACACGCTTGTCTTTTTAGACGAGATTCAGAGTTATCCTCATCTCCTCACCATGCTCAAGTTTCTGAATCAGGAACGACGTTACCGTTTTGTGGCAAGTGGTTCGCAGTTGGGAGTTGCATTGGCTGAAACTGCATCAGTGCCATTAGGCTCTGTGTTGATTGAACAGATGTATCCATTGGATTTTGAAGAATTCCTATTGGCTTGCGGTTGTTCGCAGGATACAATCAATTCTGCTGAAAAATCATTTCTCGGCAGACAGTCTCTCAGTGACGCACTTCATGATTATTTTCTGTCGCAGTTCCGGCTGTATCTGATAATTGGCGGTATGCCTGAGGCTGTCAATGCATTCCTGAAGAGTCGCAATGTCGTTAAGGTTCGTCGTGTGCAGAAAGACATTCATAATCTCTACAGAATTGATGCTTCTCAATACGATGACCGCAGGAAATTAGTGATTCGCAAGATATATGATACGCTTCCTTCGAATATGGAAAACCGCAAGAAGCGTATAATCGTCAAAGATATTGAACGAAAGCAGGGGCATGCGCAATTCAGCGATTATGCGGATGAGTTTGAATATCTGACCAATTCGGGAATAGCATTACAGGTACAGGCGGTCTCAAATCCAAGATTCCCATTGATCGAATCTGTTCGCAAAAATCTCATAAAACTCTATCTCAACGATGTGGGCTTGCTTACAGCCATTCTGTATGATAACAATATAAATGCGATATTGCAAAACGAGAATAGCATAAACCTTGGTTCCGTGTATGAGTCGGTTGTCGCGCAGGAATTGAATGCACATGGATTTGCATTGCATTATTACGACAATAAGCAGAAGGGTGAAGTAGATTTCGTGATTGATGATTTCAGTTTGCTCTCAGTTTTGCCAATCGAAGTCAAATCTGGCAAAGACTACAAGGTTCATAGTGCCATTGATACGTTTCTTGCCACACCTGACTATCATGTCAGACAAGGTATCGTCTTCAGCAACGAACAACAAGTCTCAGCCGAGAATGGTGTCGTGTATATGCCGGTATATTATTCAATGTTTCTGAAAAGAGAAACCAGTGAAGAGATAATCATTCCTGATGACTCAGTCGGGATATAATGTGAGACTGGCAAAATCTGACAATTCAACACCTATCCTGCGTCGTGCATTAACGGAGATTTTACGACTAAATTGGCAAGTTTGCTGTTATGGACATGTCGAGTGACCTGCATATATTGTCACTCTCACAATGAGACAATCATATAGAACGGCAGACATTTCAGGTCTCCGTCTTTGCGCAAGTCTCGTGGATGGATAAGATAGCGGTCGGTTGTGCGGGACGGATATTTCTCCTGGAATTTGTCGATGGACTTATGCAAATCCGACTTGGCGGACTTGACCTCTACAGGCACCACCTTTCCCTTTCGTGAAAGCAGGAAGTCTATCTCGTATTGCGAAGTCGAGTCTTTAGTGCGGAAGGTGTGGTAATACAGGTTGTCGCCTTTTGCCTTCAGCATCTGGCTGACAACGTTTTCATAGACATAACCCAAATTGGCTGACAGCTTGTCGCTCAGCAATTTTCCGTATATGGTGTTTTCGGTAAAATCTTTGTCCCAGAATGCCAAAGTCACGAAAAGTCCAGTGTCGCAGCAGTACAGCTTGAATTTATCCATGTTGATGTGCATTGCCAGACCTGCACTTGGGTCGTCGGAATGGCAGCATACATTCACGGTCATCGAGTCTTTCAGTATGGCGATTCGGTTCTCCAATCTGTCCAATCTGCCGCCTTTTATAGCACTGCCTGCCATGAAGCGAGAAGATTTGCCGTTCAGCTGTGACGGTATGGCGCGGAACAGCATTGACGTTGTCCCGCTTGGATCCAGTTCGTAGAAGTCTGCATCATATAATTCAAGGATGTTGCGCTTGACCTGATCAACCTGACTGAGGTCTAATGTCTTAATGTATTTGTCAACCGCCTGGGGCATTCCTCCTACCAACATATAGAGTCTGAAATCACGCATCATGCTGCGGTTCACCGCATCTCCGACTTGACACCAGTCGTTGAATGCCTGTTCTGCCATCCCGCATGTGACTTCGTCTTTCATCGCCCAACGGAACTCCTCGTAATCCATAGGGTACATTTTCAGCCTTCTCTCTTCGCTTGGAATCAGCAATTTCTCTGTCCTGTTCTGTTGTTTCATCTTGATGCCTAAGAGTGATCCAGTCTCTATATAATGGTATCTGCCATCTTTCACCAAGGCTTTTATCGCCTGTCTTGCACGGGGACACAGCTGTATTTCGTCGAATATTATCACTGATTTGTGCGGAATCAGCTTGGTCTTGTATGTGAATTGCAGTTTGGTGAAGATGGAATTGAGGTTGGATATGTCGTTGAAAAGGGCTTTTGTCTCGGCAGAGGCAAAGGCAAAGTCAACTAATATGTAGCTGCTGTACTCTTTCTTTGCAAACTCCTCTGCTATAGTGGATTTGCCAATTCTTCGAGCACCTTCTATCAACAATGCCGTGGCTCCGTTGTCTTCTTGTTTCCAACGTAAAAACTGGTCGTAAATTTTGCGTTTGAATACCATCTTTTTTTACTGTTTTTATTTTCGGCTGCAAAGTTACGAATAATTTTTTGATTGACAATGGATAAACTAAACTTTTTGTCAAAAATTAAAGAGTCCGACACCTCAAAAATGACAAAAATTAAAGAGTCCGATGTGCCAAAAGTGACAAAAATTAAAGAGTAATATTGCTTTGTACTTGTCCATAGACGTGAAAAAGTTGATGGTGGATGTTTTTATTGTAGCCAAAGACCCATATTTTTTCTGCCTATGGTGGAATAAATGTCATCACACTTGACGCAAAGTATTGTAGAGTCCTCATTATTTGTCCAAAATCTGAATGATGATATTTAGATAATGACATGTCGCAAAAAAAGGCAAATTGCTGATTTACAGGTGCAACTCACCATACTGACTTTAGGAAATGACACCATATTAAAATTTATTTGTTCAACTATCAAAAATTATTCGTAAATTTGCAACGTCAAACTTTTTAACACAATATGGCTATGAAAAAGACAGTACTTTTTTTAGTTACCGTGATGGTGCTTGTGGCATGCGATAGGGTGTCAAAATTCAAGTCGTCACATTATATCGTCGAATATAGGAAAGTCAAAAAGATATCACCAGATTTGCAGATGGACTATTCAAATGAGAGCAATATTACTGGATTTCAGGTTGAAGTTTGTATGTCAACATCTGAGCGATATAGTTACTTCGATCAAGATAAAACCATGTTCAATATGTTGGCTTGTAAGCATAATGATTTGGCATATAATGGTAAAATCCAGAAGACCAATGGATTTTTGACCAGTAATTTTGCTTCGTCAGCAGATATTGAAAGTATAAAAATCCATTGTGACAGTGCATGGGATGCTAACCATGAAGCAGGCGCATTACTTAATGATGTAATCAATATCTGGGGATTTTCCTGTATGAATTATATACGCAACGGATATAAAGGAGAGGTGCTTGAAAGAATTGAAAAGCCTTTAAATGAAATGACCAAGGATGACTATGAATTATTTGTCAATGCGGATAATACTATTGTCCATTTTGATTTCAGATCACATCCAGAACCGAATGTAACGATGCCTTTGACAGTTGAGATGAAGTTTGATGACGGCACGACATTTTCGAAAGAATTTGGTATTGCATACAACGGGGAGGAATATTATAATCCCGTCTTACCTTGAAATGATTGAATAACCTGACATGCCGCAGACGGTTACAATCAGATTAAGGATGGACAAGGAGACAAGCTCTGGAACGACAAGCCACATAAGAAATGTCACAAGGACATAGACGAACGCTGGGCAAAGAAACGTGGCAAAAAATTCTATGGATACAAGGAAAATGGGAAGGCGAATGTTGCGTTGACATGCTGGGTGTACAATATATGCGGCTACATACAAATACAGAAAGATAATCTTGAATGGATAAAGGCTCGAAAAATAGTTTATAACAATTTGAATGTCAATAAGTTCAAAAAAATACGTGGAGGGGTGTAAATTATTGAAATAAAATAGGTGACATTAAATAAAAAGTTGTATCTTTGCACTCAAATTATTAACAAAGACTGCAAGGGTCTTGCATCGCACAAGTCTGATAATGGTTTCTGCTGGTTTGGGTGATGAAATTGATTGAAAAAACTATTTAATTAAATATAATTATGAGAAAAATCAATTTGGGATGCCTATTGGCATCAGTAGCAATTCTTATTTTAGGTCTGGCTGGATGCAAAAAGGATGATCCAGTAAAACCAGATGATCCAATAGATGATGAAAACAAAATATACATTGTCTCGGACAACTTCATCATGTCGAATGCGTTTATACACAAAACAGATGCTACCAGCAAATGTACATTTATCGAAAGCTGGGCTGAAGTCAGCAAAGATTGTTACGTACCATTTATGCAATGCGTTGATGCCAACGGCAAGGCAAAATGGAGCAATTGGATACAGATGACAAAACGCGAAGCAATAAGTTGGGTAAGCACAACGGTATTCGACATTACCACCGAGGGCAACGTGATAAATATCTATAGTGCCAAGGGCGATAGTGGTGACATAATGCACCCATACATTACAATGATTCGTCCAGACGGATCTTTCGCATGGGGCGAGAATGGTAAACTCTTTTACGATTTCGGTGAGAATGCCAACATTACACCATGCGAAGGCTTTGTAGCTGCCGATAATAACGGAGGTGCATGGGTTGCTGCCGCTTGTGCAGGTCAAATGATGGCTGTAGCTCGCGTCAATAGCGAGGGCAATATGGTGACAGACCCAATCTTGTTCGACCCAGCAAACGGTTCGTCTGGTGCAAAAAGACATATCCGCAATCCACAGATGTTCGTGAATTCAAACAATGATTTGCTGATGATTGTACAGTATGCCGACCCAGTCGGAGGTGGCTCAACCGAAGCAAAAATCGATGGCTATGTTGATGTCATTAAAATTTCGGCTGATGGAACGATTCAGAGTCAGGAACTGTTGATGAGCAACAGGATATATTCCTTAGGTTTCCGTCCAAAGGTTGTTGAAGATGGTCTCGGGGGTGCATACGTTGTCTGCCAAGTCGGAGAATCCACCCTTCTGAAAGCCTATGCCTATCATTTTGATGTAAATGGCAAGACAAACGGCTTTGGTGAAGTTGACATACTCCCTACTGGCTGTAGTACAGGATATTTGAATGTGTATGCCACATTAGACAAGAACAGCCACAAACTCGTATGCGTATGGTCTGATGTCAACGGTGTTGAGGCATATACAGCACTGCAGACTGTTGACCAGACAGGAAATAAGGACTTCGAAGGTGATGGTAAACGGTTGATAATGGTTCCAGAAGGCAGTATTATGTCAAATATGACGAAACTCGTTACAACTGATGATTCACGCATACTGATGACCTTCGTCAATACACCTCTTTCTGGTTCAAATGTTAACCTCTATAAGGCATGGATTGACATTGAAAATGGCGAAGCACAGGTCGAGAAAGACATAAAGATTGATGTGTTAGCGTCTTATGATGGTGATAATGACAGCAACGACATTATCATTGATGGCGTGTTGCGCCATTTCTGGACTTCCCCTCACAGCAGCACGATATACGGTTACGACCTGAAGGTGAAATAAGACTATAAGGCGTAATACATATATACACAACATTTGACCTAGGGCGCTGCCCTAGGTTGTTTTGTTATGCCTCTCTGACGGTTACAATCAGGAAAAGATTCTGAGCGTCTAATCTACAATCAACGATTTGAACCATAAATAACACCATAATAAATAAGTTTTAGGTTATCATTTATCAAGTCGTTTGGCCCAACACCTAATGCTGCAGTGGCAATACTTGAATCCACAAAATATCTTGTGTCGCTTGTGCGGATCGCCGTTTTCGAACGAAGTTTGGGATTCTGACGTTATTATAAAAAAACAAAGCGCATCAGATTTTTTTCGTCCCGTGGGTGTAGTTGCGCCACTTTTCCAATAACTTTGTGAAATCTTCGGGAAGCACGGAGTCGAATTGCATCCATTCGCCTGTGCGAGGGTGTGTGAAACCAAGGGTTTTTGCGTGAAGTGCCTGACGAGGACAGATGTCGAAGCAGTTCCTGACAAACTGCATATATGCTGAGGTACGTTCGCCTTTCAGAGGGATGTTGCCGCCATAGCGTTCGTCGTTGAAGAGCGTGTGGCCAATATGGCGCATGTGAACGCGTATCTGATGAGTGCGGCCAGTCTCAAGTCTGCATTCAACGAGTGTGCAATAGGCGAAACGCTCCAGTACCTTGTAATGTGTAACGGCGTGTTTTGCGTTAGGATTCTCCGATTCGTCAAAAACAGCAAAGAGCATACGGTCGCGTGTGTCGCGTGCAAGTGCTCCATTGACGGTTCCTTCGTCCTCCTTTACGACGCCCCACACAAGGGCATTGTAGGTGCGTTCGGTTGTCTTGTTGAAGAACTGAAGGCCCAACTTAGCTTTTGCGTCTTCGTTCTTGGCTATGAGAAGGAGTCCTGAAGTGTCTTTATCTATGCGGTGAACCAATCCTATGTGTGGATTGTTTGCATCAAAATCAGGATTGTCCTTGAGGTGCCACGCTATTGCATTCAGCAGAGTACCGTCAAAATTGCCAAATCCAGGGTGAACAACCAAATCCGGCTGCTTGTTGACCAGTATTATGTCATCGTCCTCATAGACAATGTCGATAGGTATTTCCTGTGGGACAATTGTATAGTCGGTCTTCGGGAAGTCGAGGACAATGGAAATCACATCGCCAGGCTTGACACGGTAGTTGCTTTTCACCGCGCGTCCTGCCACAAGAATATGACCGGCATCGGCAGCCTCCTGTATTCGATTACGAGAAATACCCGACATTATGTTTGTCAGGTATTTATCTATTCGCAACAAGGCTTGACCCTTGTCAACCTCAAAGCGGTAATGTTCAAAGAGTTCTTGTTCCTGTTCCAGTTCCTCTTGCATTTCTAAAAGAATTCTTCAGATTCGGTACCTTTGGTGCGTGAGAGTTTCAGTTCGATGAGTTTGCCGCGATATACTTGTTGTCCGGCAGCAGGCGATTGGAAGAAAACATGATACTGAAGACGTTCTGTCTCAGAAACAGGGCGGACATCATAGGATACGTTGCCAAGAGAGAGTTCGTTATCACGTATGATTTCAAGTGCCTCATCGAAAGAGAGTCCGACAAGGTTAGGCACGAAGACAGTATGTTCAGTGTCGCTCTTGCCGACAACGAGTATCAACATAGTGCCATCAGGCAATTTCTCGCCGGCATGGACTGAACGTCCGTTGCAGACAAGGTCAAGAAGTTCACCGTCAAATTCGTAAGGACGGTAGCTGACAGAGTCTACTGAGAATCCGAGAGTGCGGAGGTTGGACTGTGCCTTGCGGAAACTTTCGCCAATCACGTCGGGAATAGTCACTTTCTGACGCTGACGGCAATTGACGGTCAGGTATATCTTGCGATTCTTCTTGACGAAAGTGCCTGGAGCAGGGGTCTGTTCAGCAACTTCGCCAGGCTGGAAACTACGGAGATAGACAGAGTCGATGATATCATATTTAAGGTCGAGCTTGTTGAGTTCAATTTCGACCTCTTCGATATACATGTGTGTAAGGTCGGGAACTTCGACTGATTCGCCGTGGTGTGTATAGTAGCGAGTCCAGATGAGAGTGGCAACGATTATGACAACCGTCACCCCTATGACAGCGAGGATATTAATCCAGAAGAATTTGCTCTTGAGCAGTTTGACAAGTGTATTCATAGACGGACTGTGTTAAAAAAAGTACAGACTTTGGGAAAAGCCTGTACTTTTATTGTTTGTGCAAAGGCTCCCCAAAGAGAGGTTAAGCCTTTTTGCAGTACTCATCAGAAACGGTCAGTTTTTTACGACCATGAGCACGGCGAGAAGCCAAGACGCGGCGACCATTTGGAGTGGACATTCTCTCGCGGAAGCCGTGTTTGTTTTTTCTCTTACGATTCGAAGGTTGAAACGTTCTTTTCATTATCTTTTACGTTTTAATTTTAATCAAAAAAATGTATTATTTTTCGAGCTGCAAAGGTACGACATATTTTTGACATGCGCAATAAAAATGCAGAATTTTTTGAATAATTATGTATATATGCTGATTTACAGCATATTGACAATTGAGAATATAGGCAGATTAAACAAAATGTATAGGTGTTAGTAAATAGTTGAAAATAGATTGTGCAAGTATGAAATAAAAGTATTATTTTTGCAACATGGAAAATGCGGAATAATGGGTACGAAATTTTTTATAGAGACTTTCGGTTGTCAGATGAACGTGGCGGATAGCGAAGTGGTGGCGGCAATAATGGAGACAGCAGGGTATGAGCTGACTGATGAATACAGGGATGCTGATGTAATTATGGTGAACACTTGCTCGGTGAGAGACAATGCTGAAAGACATGCCACTGGCAAGTTGCAAAACTATATGTCTCTCAAGCGCCGTGGCAAGAAGATATTGATTGGAATAATAGGCTGCATGGCTGAAAGGCAAGGCGGACAGCTAATCGATGATTTGGGCATAGATTTTGTTGCTGGACCGGATGCCTATACCGACATACCGAACTTGGTGGAGTCGGCAAGGAGAGGAGAAAAGGCTGTCAACATCGAACTGTCGAAGACAGAAACGTATAGCAACATCATTCCTCGCAGAATAGGAAAGAGCATCTCTGGGTTTGTAAGCATCATGCGTGGGTGTAACAATTTCTGCTCGTATTGCATAGTGCCATATACACGCGGAAGAGAGCGCAGCCGTGACGTGGAAAGTGTACTGTCTGAAGTCAGTGACCTTAGAGAACGTGGATACAAAGAGGTTACGCTTCTCGGACAAAACGTGGATTCGTATGACTGGGAAGGAATGAAATTTGCAGGGCTGCTGGAGAAAGTGGCTACCGAAGCAAGGGATATAAGAGTGAGATTCGCAACATCACATCCTAAAGACATGAGCGACGAGATGCTTGAGGTTATGGCAAGGAACGAAAATATTTGTCGTTTTATCCATTTACCAGTACAGAGCGGGTCGAACGAGGTACTGAAACGGATGAACAGGAAATATACCCGTGAGTGGTATCTTGGAAGAATAGAAGCAATAAGGAGAATAATTCCAGATTGTGCAATAGGGACTGACTTGTTCTGCGGCTTTTGCGGCGAGACATTGGACGACCATGCAGCGACATTGAGCCTGATGCGTGAGGCGGCATTTGACCAGGCATATATGTTCAAATATTCCGAGAGACCAGGGACATTGGCTGCAAGGACAATGAAAGATGATGTACCTGAGGAGGAAAAGGTGCGGAGACTCAACGAGATGATTGCTTTGCAGGGTCAGTTGAGCTTGGAATCAAATAGAAGGGACATTGGAAAGACTTTCGAGGTGCTCGTCGAGGGATATTCGAAACGTAGCAGGGAGCAGATGGCTGGCAAGACTTCGCAAAACAAGATGGTGGTCTTCGACAAGGGATATGCCAAGGTGGGTGATATGGTGAGAGTGGAAATAGAAGAGGCATCTGGCGCAACATTGACTGGAAAATTGATAAATAAGATATGAAAAACATAGCAATAGTTGCAGGAGGCGACTCGAGCGAATATGAAGTGTCGCTCAGAAGCGCACAGGGACTCATGGGCTTCATCCCAGATGAGTACAGAAAGTACGTTGTGTTGGTTACGTCAACCGAATGGAGCGTGATAGACGAGAAAGTGCCAACGGAGGCTAAGAGAATAGGCGTTGTGGATAAGAATGACTTTTCGGCTACAATCAATGGCGAAAAGGTGAAGTTCGACTATGCCTACATCACAATCCATGGAACACCAGGCGAGAACGGAATATTCCAGGGCTATCTTGATCTCGTAGGAATACCTTTTTCGACATGCGATGTCACAGCAGCTTCGCTCACATTCGATAAATTCGTATGCAACAATTATCTTCGCAGTTTCGGGTTGAACGTTGCAAAAAGTTTCAGGTTACTGCCTGGCGAGAGCATAGCGACTGACAAGGTTGTCAGAGAATTGGGATTGCCGGTATTCGTAAAGCCAAGCGTCGGGGGAAGCAGTTTCGGAGTTACGAAAGTGAAAAAAGCTGACGAGTTGCAGCCTGCCATTGAGAAAGCTTTCAAGGAGGGGAAGGAGGTGATGATAGAGGCATTCATGAAAGGGATTGAGGTGACTAACGGAATGTACAGGACAAGTAAGGTGGAGAGAGTGTTTCCAGTGACGGAAGTGGTGACTTCCAACGAATTTTTCGACTATGACGCCAAATACAACGGACAGGTGGATGAGATAACTCCTGCGAGAATATCGGATGGGCTGACTCGTAGAATACAGGAGACGACACGGAAGATATACGGCTTGGTAGGCGCCCACGGAATAGTGAGAGTGGACTATATCATCACCGAAGGCGACAAAATCAGTTTTCTGGAAGTCAATACCACACCGGGAATGACAGCTACCAGTTTCATCCCACAACAGGTGAGAGCAGCTGGACTTGATATCAAAGATGTAATGAGAGAAATAATAGAAGATTAAAGATATGGAAATCACGGAGATTGTAAAGAATTTTTTCGAGAGTGCTCAATGGGTAAAAGAACCTGTCGGATTGTATGAGCCAATAGACTATGCGTTGCAGTCGGGTGGAAAGAGACTTAGACCAACTTTGGTGCTGATGGCAGTGAAACTGTTCGGAGAAAACCCTGAGAAATACGTCAGAGAGGCGGCTGCCATGGAGGTGTTCCATAATTTCACATTGCTGCACGACGATGTCATGGACAATGCCGACATCAGGAGAGGACGTCCGACAGTCTGCAGAAAATGGAATGACAATACCGCTATTCTATCAGGCGACGCAATGCTGATTAGGGCATACCAGATGTTCAGCGGTCTCGCTAATTCACAATACAAAAAAGCAGTCGAACTGTTTTCTAAAATTGCCATTGAAGTGTGCGAAGGACAGCAATACGACAGCGATTTCGAACACCGCCAGGATGTGACCGAGGAAGAGTATTTCAATATGGTCAGACTCAAGACGGGGGTGTTGTTGGCAGGAAGTCTGAAGATGGGTGCTATGCTTGCAGGAGCCGACGATGAAGATGCCGAAAACCTGTATGAATACGGTATAAATGTGGGAATAGCATTCCAGATATGGGATGACTATTTAGATTGTTATGGCGATGAAAAGACTTTCGGTAAAAAGCCCGGAGGAGATATAGCCTGTGGTAAAAGAACATATCTGCTGATACAGGCGTTGAAGAGAGGAGGCGTATCGCAACAATTGACGCTCAAACAACTAATTGATAATGAGTCAATATTGCCAGACAACAAGTTTGAGGCTGTCATGGGAATATATGAACAGTTAGGAATGTCGAATGTTTGCCAAGAGGCGATGGACGAATTTTACAATAAGGCAATCGGTGCATTGAAGAAAATAAAAAAGAGTGATGAAGAAAAGATGCCTTTTGTCGAGTTCGCAAAAAAATTGATGGGTAGAACTTATTAAATATTGCCAATATGCCGTACAGAAGATTACCAAAGACCGATGCTTCACGAATAGAGGCATTAAGAAAGATCACGGAGATAGAAATAAGATTTTCGATGGACCAACAACCTGTGGATTTCAAATACATACAGAAAGCAAAGCAGATATTGCCATTATTTGAGGATCAGGTAAGGAAATACCAGTTCTATTACTCGCAGCAAGTCTCAAGGAGCAGGGTGTTGGCAGAAAAAACCAGAAAGGCCAGAATGTATGTGTCTCATTTCATTCAGGTATTGAACATGGCGATAGAAAGGGGAGATATAAAGCGTTCGAAAAAGGTGCTTTATGGACTGAGCGAAGACAATGACATGATGCCAAAACTGATAACCGATGAGGAGTTGTTCACCGTAGGCAAGAAAGTGATAGATGGTGAAATGAAGAGACAATTGGAAAATGGGATACCTATTAACTTTCCTACAATACATTCGGTAAAAATATATTATGATGAATACACCGAGTGCAGATACAACAAGAAAATGAGTCAGGATATGGCAACCAGAGAACAGAAAAATGTGGCAGCTATGAGGGCAGAGATTGATGGTCTCATTCTGGCAACGTGGAACGAAATAGAGACTTATTTTTCGAATATAAGCGACGAGGATAAGAGATTGGCAAAATGTAAGGAATGCGGAGTAATCTACTATTTACGCAAGAAGGAGAAAGAGAGGCTGACAAAAAAGGTAGCTGATGATGAGGTAAAGGTGAAAGTCAAGATAGTCGATTCGCAATACACTTTGTTTTAGTACAGGATAAGACGGAATCCAACATTTGGACTACGCATGGCTGGGAGTGCCGAGTATCGGGCTGATACTCGGCATTTCTGTTTGTCGTCAGAGAAAGAGCCGCCACGAATAACACGATATGTGCCCGAGTCGGGACCGGCAGGCATAACAGAGGTTGTTTCAGGATAGATGCCATACCAGTCATAACACCATTCAGCAACGTTGCCTGACATATCAGAAATACCTAAGGCATTGGGGGATTTGGAACCTATATGAGCTGGGGAAGAGGATTCGCAGACTGCAACCTGATCGGCATAATCGCTGCCAGCGTAGGTTGTATTTTGATTGCATGAGCGTGCTGCAAATTCCCATTGGGCTTCTGTAGGAAGAGCAAAATGAGAGTTGGATTCAGTATTGAGACGTTCTATGAAAAGAAGGCAGTCGTCATACGAAACGCATGAGACAGGGTAGTTGTCGGCAATGATGCAATGATTTGCTGTATCCAACATTCCAGATGGCAATGAATCCATGATGGATCGCCAGAGGGCTTGCGAAACTTCAGTCCTCGAAATGTAGTAATCACTCAGACGGACTTCATGAATAGGGTATTCGTCCATATCGGCATATTTATTTTCGACAGCTCCCATATTGAAGGAACCGCTATTCACATAAACCATTTCGAATTTCAATTCACCGATAGTCACCGTCATTGACCCAGAACGTACTGGTTCAGTCTGTTTGCAACTCACTAAAGCGATTGCCAATACGGCAATAAAAAAGAATTTTTTCATCATTTTGAAACGGTTTTAATGAATATATCGTTCATTGATGGCAGATTCTCATTGAGATTATGGATGGAGGCATTGTGGTTGAGAAGATCGCGGACAACAGAGTCGCGTTCGGAGAGGGAATGAGTCTCAGTGGCGAGAGTCCCGTCAATTGAATAAGTTATTGTAAATGTTTCGGAGGCAAAACCGTGTCGAATGTCGGAGACAGAACCAGAGAGGACAATACGTGAGCGGTCGATAAGGGCTATGTTGTCGCAAAGACGTTCGACAGAATCCATGTTGTGTGTGGAAAAGATTATTGTGGCACCACGATCGCGAAGGGCAAGAATTTCGTTTTTGAGGAGTTCAGCATTTACTGGATCGAAACCAGAGAAAGGTTCATCGAATATTAGCAGGTCTGGTTCATGGAGCACAGTAGTGATGAATTGTATTTTTTGTGCCATTCCTTTGGATAGCTCATCAATGCGGCGGTTCCACCATGGCATGATGCCGAATTTTTCGAACCAAGTTTGCAGACGTCTGTTGGCTTCGGAATATGAAAGGCCTTTGAGTTGGGCAAGGTAGAGTGCCTGTTCGCCGACTTTCATTTTACGGTAGAGCCCACGTTCTTCAGGAAGATAACCTATATGGGCAGTATCGTCAAGAGTGAGCTTGTGACCATTGAGAACGACAGAGCCAGAGTCTGGTTTAGTGATAGAGTTGATGATGCGGATGAGAGTTGTCTTGCCTGCACCATTAGGTCCGAGAAGCCCAAAGACAGAATTGTCGGGAACATTGAAAGACACGTTGTCAAGAGCAGTATTCCCAGAGAATGATTTGCAGACATTTATGATTTCCAGCATAGTTGAAAAAAATTATTTTTTGGATGCGCAAAGTTACGAAAAAAATGGAAATGGACAGCAAAAAAACGAATTAATATTTTTTTAGTGTAAAAAATTTGTATATATAGAGAAAAGTGTGTACCTTTGCACGCTTATTGGATAATTATAATTTGATATGAAAATGAATAGGTTAGCAATGACATTCACAATGATGCTGATAGTTGTCGGGACTATGGGTCAGATGGTCAAATATCCATATCAGAATATGATTAAAAAAGGTGATTTTCAGACAGCTAAGAAAGAATTGACAAAGGAACTGAAGAAGATGCCTGGAGCAACTGGATTGAATTATACTATGTACAAACTTTATACCACGAAGACGTACGAAGGATACAATCTCGAACAGGCATATGAATATTTACTTAAGTCGTATAAGGGATTCCAGTCGATGAATGGTGAGGAAAAGGCAATGGCGATGAAGAATGGGTTTTCAGATAATTTATATAAAGTTAATCTGGAATACCTTTGCCAGGAGATATTTGAGAGCCGTGTGGCTGGTGAGAAAAACCTGGAGAAATACAAGGATTTCATAGCCCGATACAAGTATATGTCTAAAGAACTTGAACTTAAAGTTAAGGCAGAGATAGACAGATTGGTTATGAACGGAATTGGAGAGGAAAATGGCTTTCTGTCAAAATGTAGGTTGCTTAGGGAAGAACCTAATGCGGAGTGGGCGGTCAAAGCTAAGGAAGAACTATGGAATGAGGTAAAAAAAGGGGATGACATTGAGTTGCTGGAATGTGCTGTTGACGTGTTCGATGGTGAAAGACAGGAGAAAATATTTGGATTGATGCATGGGATATGGGTGTCGCGAGATCTTAGCGTTGTGGATAGTATGTACAGAAAGTACGAAAAATATAATTCGCCTACGCTGAAAATGCATAGAGAGAGAGACGATGCGATGGAAAAAGCCATGAAAGATGCCGGAGGTAAAGTGACTGCAAGATTGATAGACATGGTGGCACCATACAATATTGGAGTATCTATGTTGGCGGTATATGCAGATAGCTTGAAACGCGCTGGAAAGAGCGTGAAAGAGATACAGAAAGTGATGGATGATTTCAAATTGAGCTATGGAGGAAATATTTGGTATAGGAATATGATGAAAGCGATGTGGCAGTCAGGAGAAAAGATAAATGCAGTGAGTATAGAAGGTGTGAATACATCAGGTGACGAATATTCGCCATTTGTGACTGCTGATGATAAATGGTTGTATTTTGTGGGTAGAAACAGGAAAGACAATCTCGGCAAAGAGGATATTTACAGGGCAGGCAGGGTAGGAACGTCGTGGGGGAATGCAGAGTTGGTGAAAGGGCTGAACACTAAAGATGGCAACGAGGCTGTTCAGGCAGTGACGATGGATGGAGAGAAGATGGTTTTGTTCAAGGATGGGAAATTGTATGAAGTGACGAGAAAATCAAAAGGATGGGGCACTCCTCTGAAGATGCCTGAGTCGGTGAATATATCAAAATGGCAGGCAGATGCATCGTATATCAGCGATGGCAAGGCTATATTGTTTGCTGCAAGAACGAGGACAGGTAGGGAAATGCAGACTTCGGAGAACATATACATTACGATTAAAGATAGTACTGGTCACTGGTGCAAGCCGATAGATCTCGGCGAAAAGATAAATACTGCCTTCAACGAAAGGGCACCGTTTCTGCATCCAGATATGAGGACACTTTATTTCAGCAGTGATGGACATGGTGCAATTGGCAGCTATGACGTTTGGGTCACAAAGAGGGTAAGAGAAGATTCGTGGACAGAATGGACTGAACCACAGAACCTCGGATGCGGAATAAACAGTGCTGGATTGGATTGCTGGTACAAGATTTCTACTGATGGCGAGTTGGCTTATTTCTCGAAAAGTGGCGAGAATGGCGGTGAGAATATATTTTCAGTAAAGATTCCTAAAGAGATGAGACCAGAGCCTGTGGCAATATTCAGAGGACATTTGAAAGATAGGAAAGGCAACTCGGTAGATGCTATCATAAGGTGGGAGGATTTGGAAACAGGGGAGCTGATGGGTAGTGTACATACGAATGGTGTAGATGGGTCGTATTTCATGGCGATACCTTTAGGTCGGAATTACGGATATTATGTAGAGAAAGAGGGATACTATCCTCTGGCAAGTTCGGTTGATCTGAGAAATGAAGATAAAAATGTTGTGGTTGACAGAGAAATAGTTTTGGTCTCGTTTGAAGAGATGAAGAATGAGGGAATAGATGTGCCTATCAACAACTTGTTTTTTGCGACTGGAAAGTCAGATTTGTTGTCGGAGTCAAGACTGGAGTTGAACAGAATTGCATATATACTGAAAAATCTCAAGAGTGTAGTTGAGATTTCGGGGCATACTGACAACGTTGGTGAACCTGAAAAAAACAGGGAACTGAGCGAGAACAGAAGTCGTGCGGTCAGGGATTATTTGATACAGAAGGGATGTGAGTGGCAGTGGATATCAATCATTGGATATGGTGCTGACAGACCAAAAGCATCAAACGAGACTGAGGAAGGCAGAGCGCTGAACCGCAGGGTGGAACTTAGGATAAGATGAGGCAAAATTGGCACATATTGTCTTTCGTGGTGTTGACATTGCTGATTGTCAATATCGAGGAGGTCTGTGCGCGAGGTCCGATGGAGAAGAATGGGCAAGACAATTTTTTCTGTGAGTTCGGTTTGTCGGGAGGATGTGGTTTTGTGCTGGGGGATGTGAATGAGACATTGTTCAAAAACGTACAACCAGTGGGTGGAGCGAGTTTCAAGTATAAATTCAATGGTCATTGGGAGATAAAGGTTCAGGGTGAAGGAGGATTGTTGGGCATAGCGGATGATGATTTCACCGAGACTGATTACAGGAAAAACGGAACCGAGACTTTTTATGGCAAGAAGAGTGTGGTGTTTGGCGGAATGCAGGTGTTGGGCGAATTTAATTTTTTCAATTTCGGGGTTCAGAAATGGGCAGAATATAGGAAATGGTTTTCACCGACGCTGGTGGCTGGATTGGGCTTCATTGGATTCAATGGGAATTTTGCGGTTACTGTCCCAATGGGCATAGGAATGAAATTCAAGTTGAGCAACAGGATTAACATGGGGTTATATTGGATGGTGACAAAGGCATTTACTGACAAGTTGGATTATGTGGATGACCCGATAGGTCTGAATAAAGGATTTTGGAATAATAGGGATTGGTATTCGACGGCACAGATGTATATTTCTGTTAATTTCGTAAAGGAGTGTGCACCATGCAGGAATGGAGTCGAGGTGAAGAGAAAGTATTGAAAAGCAAAAATTATTATATTTATGATTGACAAAAGCAGGATTCCGGCACATGTGGCTATAATCATGGATGGTAATGGTAGATGGGCTAAGGCTCATGGCAGAGAGAGATTGTATGGTCACATGAACGGGGTGGAGTCTGTCAGGACAGTGCTGGAGACATCAGTGGAGATAGGAGTTAGATATTTGACCTTGTACACATTTTCAACAGAAAACTGGAACAGGCCGAAAACCGAAGTTGACGGCTTGATGGAGATATTGATGGAAAATCTGGTAAAAGAATTACCGACGTTTCATAAAAACAACGTAAGGCTTAGAGCAATAGGAGCAAGAGAAATGCTGCCTGATAAGGCATTGAAGTTGCTTGAGAATTGCGAGAAGGAGACTGAAAAGCATGACAGATTGACGGTCGTGCTGGCCCTCAGTTACTCTTCGAGATGGGAGATAACTGAAATGACGAGAGAAATTGCAAGGAAAGTACTGCAAGGTGAGGTGAAGATTGACGAAATAGACGAAGAGATGGTAGCAGACAATATGGCTACAACAGGCATGCCTGACCCGGATTTGCTGATAAGAACATCTGGCGAACTTAGGTTGTCTAATTTTATGATGTGGCAATTGGCATATACTGAAATGGTATTCACTGAAACTTTGTGGCCAGATTTCAGGAGAGAGGAATATCTCAAGGCAATAGAGGAATTTCAAGGGCGTCAGCGTCGTTTCGGGAAAGTATGAACAAATTATCGAGACATATTGTGGCATTGCTGGTGGTGGGCTTATTAAGCCTGTCAGGGTCGTTGAATGCGCAGGAAGAAGAAAGATTCGACATAGATTATTCCGAGAATGGAAGAGAGTTTGTTTTGGCTGGGGTGGATATAGAAGGGGCGGATTATTATGAAGATTACGTTCTTGTGGGTTTTTCTGGTCTGACTGTTGGTGAGAAAATAAAAGTGCCAAGCAGCCAGTTGACCAGTGTCGTAAAGAAATTCTGGAAACAGGGGTATTTCTCTGACGTAAAGATATACCGGAAAAAAGTTGTGGGCGACAGTATATGGCTTACTATTGCATTGAAGTCTCTCCCAAGAGTTTCGGCAATCAATTATTATGGGTTGAAGAAAGGTGACCTTGACGATTTGCCTGACATTGAGATTAGGAAAAACAAGCAGCTCAATGCTGACGCTATAGACAGGACTAAGATTGCAATTAGGAAATTTCTGTCCGACAAGGGGTATTATAATGCTGAGATAGTCGTATATCAGAAGCCTGACCCAGCTGATCCGCAAAACGTGATGATTGACATCAGTGTTGACAAAGGCATGAAAGTGAAGGTGAATGATATAGTGGTAACTGGCAACAAGGATTTATCTATCAGCAAGATAGATAAGGCTATGAAGAAGACTAACCGAAGAGGTAAGATACAAAACATATTCAGAAGTCATAAATTCATTCCTAAGGAATATGAAAATGACAAGAAGCTTCTGTTGGAAAAATACAATGAATTAGGGTATAGAGATGCTGAGATATTGTTTGATACTGTGGTGAAGAGAGATGACGGAAGGGTTGACGTGTTTATAGATTTGACCGAAGGCAAGAAATATTATTTTGGTGACGTGAAATGGGTGGGCAATACGTTATACTCTTCGGAATACCTGAGTGAGTTGTTGAATGTCAAGAAAGGGCAGGAATACAACCTGAAAGCAATGAACAAGAGATTGTTTGAGGATGAGGATGCGGTGTCGGCTTTATATAAGGATAATGGCTACCTCTTCATGCAGCTTGAACCAGTCGAGGTCGGGATAGATGATGATTCGATTAACTTCGAGATGAGGATATACGAAGGGAAACAGGCTACTGTCAACAAAATTACCATTAATGGTAATACTAAACTTTATGAGCATGTCATAAGAAGGGAGATGAGGATAAAGCCTGGTGAGTTGTATTGCCAGAGCGATTTGGTGAGAAGTATGAGGGAGTTGGCGCAATTAGGGCAATTCAACGAAGAAAAGGTATATTCTGGTGTTGACCTGAAACCAGATATGGAGACTGGAACTGTGGATATTGATTTCAATCTTGAGTCGAAGCAGAGTGACCAGGTAGAGTTTTCGGCAGGTGTCGGTCAGTCGGGTTTGGTGTTGTCAATAGGTTTGAAATTCACTAACTTTGCCATACAGAACTTGTTTAAGCCTAAGACATATAGGATTGTTCCTCAGGGCGAGGGACAGACACTCAGTCTGAAGGCGCAGGTGAACGGAATATATTACCAAAACTACAGTTTGTCATTGTATATACCATGGGCAGGCGGGAAAAGACCTAATTCTATATCGACAAGTATTTATTATGCTGTGCAGACTGGATTGAGCAACAGGGCATACACCAATTATAATAATATGAACAACTACTACTCATATTACTATGGTTATGACAATAGTGCATATAACTATGGTTATAACAGTTGGGGTACTGAATACGACAAAAACGTATATATGAGGACATTAGGTGCTACGATAGGATACGGGTCGAGATTGAAATGGCCGGATGACTATTTCCAGTTCTATATGGAGTTATCATACCAGAGACATCATCTGAAGAACTGGTTTAAGTATTATTATGGCTTTGAGAGTGGAGTGACGAACGATTTGTCTTTGGGATTGACTCTATCAAGGAACTCAATCGATAATCCCATATATACGCGAAGAGGTTCTAACATATTGCTGTCATTGAACTTGACATTACCTTATTCGGCATTCCCTATGAATAAAGGTAAGGACTATGCTAATATGGATATAGCGCTGAAGAATGAGTGGGTGGAGTATCACAAATGGAAGTTCAAGGCTCAGTTTTTTGTTCCATTGTCACCTAACGAGAAACTTGTGCTTATGGGAAGGATAGAGTATGGTTTTCTCGGGTATTACAATGTGAACAAAAGGTCATCGTTTGGTAAATTCTTGGTAGGTGGAGATGGAACATCAGGCTATACCACGCCCGGAAGCGAGTTGGTGGCAGTCAGGGGATATGATTCTGGAACGCTGACGCCGTATTCAGGTGAGGGATATTATGGATATAATGGAAATCTGTATTCAAAACTGACAGTCGAGATGAGGTATCCGTTGCTGTTGAAGCCAAGTTCTACGATATGGGTATTGGGATTTTTAGAGGCAGGAAACAGTTGGAGTGATTTCAGTGATTTCAATCCGTTTGAACTTAAGAGATCCGCTGGAGTCGGTGTAAGGGTGTTCTTGCCAATGTTTGGATTGCTCGGTGTCGATTGGGGATGGGGATTCGACCAGGACCAGACTGGCAAGGTTGGTGGAAGTCATTTCCATTTTATATTGGGACAAGAGTTTTAAGTTAACATAGATATGAAGAGATTAGTCTTTTTATTGTGCTTGTTTTTTACTTTTGGCATTATGTATGGTCAAAAGTATGCAGTGGTTGATATGGAGTATGTGCTGAAAAACATTCCGGCATACGAGACAGCCAACGACCAGTTGGAACAGATATCCAAGAAATGGCAGGGTGAGGTGGAAGCTGTTGAGGCTGAAGCCAAGACTATGTCAAGGAATTTCGAGACAGAAATGGTGTTTCTTTCAGATGAAATGAAAAAGCAGAGAGCTGCTGAGATAATTGCCAAGGAAAAGGAGGCAAGCGACCTTAAACGTCATTATTTCGGTCCTGGCGGTGAGCTTGACAAGAAACGTGAAGCTTTGGTTCGTCCGATACAGGATGAAATATACAATGCATTGAAAGAGTTGTGCGAAGAGCATAAATGTCAAATGATTTTGGATAGGTCGTCGTCACCTAATATTGTGTATTTGGCACCAAAACTTGATGTCAGTGATGACCTCTTGCAGAAATTAGGGTATTTAAAGAGTAAATAATCAATTAAATTAAAATAAGTTATGAAGAAAATTTTGTTTTTGGTAGCATTGACAGTGATGCCCATGTTGTTGTTCGGTCAGGAGAAAATAGGTTATATCAATTCTTCGGAAGTTATGATGCTGATGCCTGAGATTGATCAGGTTGAGAAAGACATGGTTAAATACAACAAGGAGAAAGAAGAGTATTTGAAGACCATGTATGATGAGATGCAGGCTAAATACGACAAGTACGAGAAGGAGAGAGAGACTATGAGTGAGTCTATGCGTAAGGTCACTGAACAGGATTTGCAGAGTATGGGAGAGAGATTCCAGACCGCGCAAAGCACATTTCAGCAGGAGGCTCAGGCTGAACAGCAGAAATTGCTCAAGCCTATTCAGGAAAAATTGCAGAATGCGATAAATGCAGTCGGAAAGAAACAGGGATTCTTATATATAATCGATACAACGTCTGGAGCATTGGTCTATAAGAGCGATAAATTGGTTGACGTGACATCGGCTGTAAAGAAGGAACTCGGAATAATCTGAAGACAATGAAAATAGGTGTATTCGATTCGGGGTATGGTGGGTTGACTATATTGCAAGGGATTAGGGATTTGCTGCCTGAATATGATTATGTATATTTGGGCGACAATGCCAGGGCTCCGTATGGTACACGTTCGTTTGATGTAGTGTATGGTTACACTCTCGAGGCTGTAAAATGGTTACAGAGTAGAGGGTGTGACCTTATTATTTTAGCTTGTAACACTGCATCTGCAAAAGCCTTGAGGTCTATACAGCAGAACGATTTGCCAAGACTTGGAGCAGAGAAGAGAGTTTTGGGAGTTGTCAGACCTACTGTTGAAGCTGTCGGAGCGTTTACGAAAAGCAGGTGTGTCGGAGTATTGGCCACTGAGGGAACTGTGGCGAGCAAATCGTACACAATAGAGATAGGAAAGTTATCGCCCGACATCAAGGTGTATGAACAGGCTTGTCCTATGTGGGTGCCATTGATAGAAAATGGCGAAGCAGATAGCAAAGGAGCTGAATATTTTATAAATAAATACGTTTCGCAACTCATTGAGCAGTGCGCAGAAATAGACACCATAGTTTTGGGTTGCACACATTATCCGATAATAAAGAAAAGTATTGAACGTCTATTGCCAGATGGTGTGAAAGTGATAGCTCAGGGACAGATAGTGGCTGAAAGTCTGAAAGATTATCTTCATAGACACAATGAGATTGATGTGAAGTGTTCGCGTGGAGGTAGTGTTGAGTATTTTACGACTGAGAGTGTGGAAAAGTTCCTGGCATTGAGCAGACAGTTCGCGAGTGATATGGATGACATAAGTGTCAGAAGAGTGGAATTTCAGGGTGACGGATTAAAATAAAGTATGTATATGATTTATACGTTTAACAAAGTAATACATTGGTTGGTTGTCATAGCAGGGATAGTGGCAGCATATTTTTTGTTGAGCAGGTTGAGTGGCGTGTTGTTGCCTTTTCTTGTGGCATGGCTCATAGCCTACCTGCTTAATCCGATAGTGGTGTTGTTCAAGAAATGGATGAAGTTGAAAAGCAGGGTGATTCCAGTGATTATCGTGTTGTTGTTGCTTGTTGGATTCTTGACTGGATTGGGGTTCTTGTTGGTGCCGATGATTGAACGAGAGATAATTCATGGCAGGGTTTTGTTCATACAGCTTTGGGAAATGCGAGAGACGCAAAATATCTGGAATGATTTGTCGAACAGTGTCATGGGGTATCTCAAGGGGAAAGATATCGCATCTATGGTTGATTTGCAGACAGTTGAATCTGTATCTGAAAAGTTAGTGCCTGGGATTGTCGGAATTTTGGAAAACACATGGAAGTTTATTGCAGGCATAGCTGTGGCTGCAATATCGATATTATATCTTATATTTATCATGTTGGATTACGACAAGGTGAATATGGATTTCAAGAAGATGGTTCCAGAGAAATACAAAGAACTTGTATATGGTATAGTACACGACCTTGAAGTTGGAATGAATAGTTATTTCAGGGGTCAGGCGCTTGTCGCATTCATTGTTGGTATTTTATTTGCAATTGGGTTTGCTATCATCGGGTTACCAATGGGAATAACTGTAGGTTTGTTCATAGGAGTCCTGAATTTGGTGCCGTATTTACAGACAATTGGTATTGTGCCAGTGGCGTTGCTCGCAATGATGAAATCGTTTGAGACGAATGAGTCGTTCTGGATCATTGCGGTAGAATGCGCTGCGGTATTTCTTGTGGTACAGACTATTCAGGATATGGTTCTGGTACCTAAAATAATGGGAAAGGCAATGGGCCTGAAACCTGCAATAATATTGTTGGCATTGTCGATATGGGGTTCGTTGTTGGGTTTTGTCGGGATGATAATTGCATTACCATTGACGACGCTTATGATTTCATATTACAAACGTTATGTTTTGAAGGATAAAATAAGTAGCTGAGATGAAATATTCGAATATAGTATTGGGTTTGGTCGGAATGTTGTTGCCGTTGGTGGCTTGGGGTATTCCTGCACGTCGTGACAGCTTTAGGATTGTAACTAATGATGGTTCTGTTCTATGGGCGCACATGGAGGGGGATGAATATTATCACAATATATGCACTTCGCAAGGGAAATTGGTCGAAGAACACGATGGAGAGTATATTGTCACTGACAAAGACATTTCTGGAATTGATTATAGAACGATGCGTCACCAGAATGCAAGATATATTCAAGACGAAAGACGTCGTTTGATGACAGCGTCTCAGCAAGCAACGCGACAATTGGTTATATTGGTTGGTTTCTCTGATAAACCATTCACAAAGACTAACCAAGCGTTTTATGATATGATGAACAATATGAGTGGTAATGTGAATAATGAAAAAGGTTCGGTAAAAGAGTATTTTGCTTGTTCGTCATACGGGAAATATGTACCTGACTTTGATGTGTATGGTCCATATCAGTTGGACAATAACTGTAAGTATTATGGAGGAAACTCGTATGGAAGCGACCAGAATCCAATGCAGATGGTAGTTGATGCTGTAGCCAAGTTGGTTGAGGCAGAAGGAGAAAACGTATTGCAGCCATACGATGCCGATAATGACGGTTATGTAGATAATGTGTTTATTTTTTATGCCGGATATGGCGAAAACGCAGGCGGTGGCAAGGACTGTATATGGCCTCACCGGTCGTATGTATATTCTAATATTGTTGATGGCAGGGTTAGTTATGGAGGAAAGATATTGGGGAACTATGCGTGTTCGAGCGAGTTGCAGGGTGCTTCAGGTAGCAATATGTGCGGTATTGGGCCGTTCTGTCATGAGTTTTCCCATGTGCTTGGATTGCCGGATTTGTACGACACACAATATTCTGGACATAGGACGTGTTCGACTTGGGATGTGATGGATGCTGGAAACTATCTGAATAATGAGCATACACCACCATCCTATTCTTCGTATGAGAGATTTTTCATGGGTTGGTTGACACCAACTTTGCTGACGCAGGCTGATAATTGTGTATTGCCGAATATCAATAGTGGAAAAGGAAAGGCTTACATGTGTACATCGACTAAATGGCACAATATGGATGGTGAGGACCCGTCACCGTCAGAGTTCTATCTCTTTGAAAACAGACAAAATGTCGGATGGGACAAATATTTGCCTGGACACGGCATGTTGGTAACCAAGATTGATTATTCTTATTCATCGTGGGTATATAATGAGGTGAATAATGATTCGCGGAATATGGGGGTTGACATTATTGAAGCAGGTGGTGTCAAAGGTTATTCTGCGCAGTCGAGTGATCCTTTCCCTGGTACCGATCGCATAAATTCGTTCATTCCATACTCTGGTCAGGGTATTACGGATATTAAGGATCGTGGCAATGTGAGTTTCAAATATATGGGTGGACGGAAATACTTCAATGTGGGTTTTGATGGCATGGATTTGGGTGAAGCTTCAGTTGCGAGTCTGACGGAGAGTGCTGTGGGAGCAGGAGTAGTATTACCTACAGTGTTGAATGTTGAGACAGGATATGAATTTGTAGGCTGGTGTGAGTCTTTGTCGGTATCGGCACCTAATGCAGGACTTTCTGGCGAGACATATTATCCGAACGATGACATTGTCCTGTATGCTGTTTATTCAAAGAATGGTCAGATTGTAGCTGGCAACACGAAATGCGATAAGGAGACATTTGGAGGAGTGAAGTCAAGTTCGACAGTTATTACCGACAAGATGGATAGGTTCACCGATATCAAGGGGTGGGCAGGAAATGTCATTGAGAGTGCGAATGGGAAAATAAAGGTTGGAAGTAATGATTTACAAGGAGAGTTGTGGATGCCTGTATTCGAGGAATCTGGCGATGTAACCGTTTCCATCGAGGCGTATGCACTGATGCAAACCAATATGATTGTCGAGTCTGATAATAATGTTGCGGATACTCAAAAGATAGGAACTGAGAGTTCTTTGGTTACATTCAGGCTCAGGAACGTTCAGGAAAACAGTCTTTTGACCGTAAGGTGTGATGCTAATATATTTTATGTTGACAGCGTGGAGGTATGCGGTGCCGTACGACACGTTTCCACTGCCGATATGCCGGCAAGCGATGTGAATGAGGTCATATTGTTGCGGAATGGGACGCTATTGAAGGTGGTTGGACTTGAGCAGGGAGATATAGTCAGGGTGGTTGATGTGGCTGGCAGAGTAGTGACGGAGTGCATTGTCGGAAGTGAGGAATTCGAGATAGAAGAGCAGGGCTTTTACATAATTCAGATTCTGAATAAAGGGATAATACTTAAATAGCAATGAGAAAGTTTTTGTTATGTGTATTGTGTTTTGCATTATGTTGTTTGTTTGCAGCGGCAATACCTGCTCGTAAAGGCGTGCATCGTCTTGAAGATAGGAATGGAAACATTATAGAGGCAGAATTGGTCGGTGATGAGTATGGTCATTGTTTCAAGACGTCTGATGGATATATTGTCGAAGAGAGGGAAGATGGATTTTATGAGAAAAGTGATGTCAGATTTGATGCTGTCGAATTGGATATTCGCAGGCAGAAATTGAAAAGGTCGAAAGCTGTAGAAAATGATAGGCGGACATTTGCGTCAAGTCATGCTCAGAAAGGGTTGGTCATATTGGTTAGCTTTTCCGACGTAGCGTTCTCTAAAACAAAAAGTTCGTTCTATAATATGTTGAATCAGTATGGATATTCCGATAATGGTGCAACTGGTTCTGCAAAGGATTATTTCAGTGCAATGTCGTATGTGACTTACAGTCCGACCTTTGATGTATATGGTCCTTACACTTTGCCAAAGAATCAGAAGTATTATGGGCAGGACATTGGCGGCAGCGAAGGCAGTGATGCGCATCCAGATCAGATGGTGGTGGATGCCGTGGCAAAACTTGTGGCAGACAAAGGACCGTCGGTGCTCAGTCAATATGATTGCGATGGTGACGGCTATGTTGACAATGTGTTTGTTTTCTATGCGGGATTTGCCCAAAGCGAAGGTGCAAGTTCTAATACTATATGGCCACATCGTTGGAAAGTGTTCAGTCGGAATGTGGATGGGCAGGTTACATACAATGGGGTGACTATAAGTGACTATGCTTGTTCAAGCGAGTTGCTGTATACATCTGGCAGTACCATGACTGCTATCGGTTCGTTTTGTCATGAGTTTTCGCATGTTTTGGGATTGGTTGACTTGTATGACACGGGAGGTTCGTACTCGTTCAATACACCAAACAGTTGGGATTTGATGGATATGGGATGTTACAACAATGACATGAGGACACCAGCTGCATATTCAGCGTACGAGCGGTTTGTGGTGGGGTGGATGCAGCCTGTTGTGATAACTGGCACAGGCCATTTCGAATTGAATGAGGTTAACAAATCGACTCAGTGTGCATATCTCATTTCGCCGAACGGATGGCATAATATGGATGGAGCGAATCCTAATCCTGCCGAATTTTATATGTTGGAGAACAGACAGAAATCCGGATGGGATTCTGCGTTGCCCGGCTCTGGTATGCTGTTATGGAAAATCAAATACAATGCAGCCAATTGGGCTGGCAACACAGTCAATGCCAATAAGAATAATCAGGGTGTCGATTTGATTGAGGCAGGAGGCGATGTAAAGGAAAGTGGATATTATGTCTCTTCAAGCAGCGATGCCTATCCTGGCAGTAAGAAAGTGACCAGTTGCACCACTTATCCGAGATACAATGTTGTCAATATTGTAGAAAAAGGTGGCAAGATATCGTTTGATATACAAGGGAAGGCTGCTGATGCGGCATGTGTGCAGGATGATGTAAAGGTGATTAGGTTGAGTGATGGCGAGTGCATTGTTTCAGGTCTCGTGGAGGGTCAGACCGTTATGGTGTTTGATGCAGCAGGCAGACTGATATTTGAACGTCAGGCTGAAGGAGAGACAATGACTTTCCAGTATGATAATGGAATATATTTTGTAAAAGTCAGATAAGTTAATGAAAAAAAGGTGGCTGATAATAATCTTGGTGCTGACTGTCGTGGTTATGTCTTATGGTCAGGAGCGTAGAGCTCAGAGAGTGCAAGCCACACCGTTTCCCGTAGAATGGATACAACCGGATGGTGATACTCTCGTTATAAGAATATTTGGTGATGAGCGAGGCAGTTACCGCACTACGGTTGATGGGTATGTAGTGGCTGAAAACAGTCATGGAAAGTTGTGCTATGCGCGTAAGAATTGTCGTGGGCAGTATTGTGCAACATGCCGGCAGGCTCACAATGCATCGAAAAGGACTAAGTGTGAGATACGTTATATCGAGAAACGTATAGAACGGAAATTTATACCAGATGATGAAGAAATGATTTCTGGAGAGCCAAAAGACGAAGAATGATGAGTGAGTTTTTCAAATTATATTTCCAGTTGTCACATGCTGTGGATGTTAAGATAGGTTCGCGGCAGAGAAGATGTTTGCGTGAGTTTATTGCTGAGCATGGAGTTGGTAATGGGTTGACAATGGATGATATGTTGACCGACATGCGTACGGCAATGACAGCTTGGTGCGAGTTGGGGCTTGGTCGACATGTGGTGGAGTCTATTCTGATTTGCAAGACTGTGAGATTGGGTAATGTCAGTAGGGATGCGGTTGCAGTCTCCTTTGATGACAAGACGGCTAACATTGTAGGCGATTTGAATCAGGTGATAATGCAGGGTGCACGATTCGGTGTGCACGCTATGCGATGTGACAATCAGCAGGACGAAGCGAAAAATATTGACAGTTCATCGGAAAGCATTGGTAAATTGCTGCTTGCAGTAGTGAAGGATGTCAGGGTGCTGATGATTTTGATAGTGGATAAGTTGACCGAAATTCGTAAAATCAGCTTGGATGACGATGTGCTGGTGAGGAAGTCTGTAGCAAAGGATGCTTTGGAACTATATGCTCCTATAGCTCATAGGATGGGGTTGTATAAGATAAAGACCGAACTTGAGGATTTAGGGCTGAAATGGACGGATTATGAGACATACAAGGATATTGCTCATAAGCTCAACGAACGGAAAAATGAGCGTGAAGAGTATATTGGGCGTTTCATAGCGCCAGTCAAGAGCAGGTTGCAGGATGACGGCTTGCTATTTGAAATAAAAGGAAGGACTAAGAGCATATATTCAATATGGCGAAAGATGGTGAAACAGGGTTGTGATGTTGATGGGGTTTACGATTTGTTTGCCATAAGGATTATTATTGATGTTGATGAAAGCAGGGCAAAGGCGGCATGCTGGCAGGCGTATGCTGCAGTGACTGACATGTACGTACCGAATACCAAGCGTTTGCGTGATTGGATATCAGTCCCTAAGAGCAACGGGTATGAGTCGTTGCATATCACTGTGATGGGCCCTGAGGGGAAATGGGTGGAGGTGCAGATTCGTACCCGTGAGATGGATGAGGTGGCTGAGAAGGGTGTTGCGGCACATTGGAAATATAAAGGTATAAAGAGTGATGGGGCGAAGAGCGAAGAGTGGCTCAAGCAACTTCGTGAGGCTATGGAATCAGGTGCCGATGCTGACAGCAATGAGGTGCAGGAGCAATTCAAGATGCAGTTGTACGACGAAGATGTCTTTGTATTTACCCCAAAAGGCGACCTGCATCAGTTGAAGAAAGGTTCGACAGTGCTGGATATGGCGTTCGACATACACTCAAGGGTGGGCGAGACTGCCATAGGTGGAATGGTCAATGGGCAGCATGTACAGATTGGTTACCGATTGAGTAATGGCGATCAGGTTGAGATTATCACATCTGCCAATCAGAAACCGAAGGCTGACTGGCTCAATTTGGTTGTCACTCAGAAGGCACGTCAGCGTATCAAGCAGAAACTGAGGGAAGACGAGATAAAGGAGGCAGACCTTGGACGTGAGATTGTTGAACGCAAATTCAGGAACTGGAAAATCGAGGCAGATGATTCTGAGATGAACCGTATAGCCAAGAAGTTCGGATACGATAATACACGGTCTTTCTTTGTGGCGGTCAATCGTGAAGAGGTTGACTTGTTGGAGGTGAAGGAATTGTTGTCTCGTGAAGATGTCGTGGAGGAGGTGCAGAATGTCTCGGTCACACAGATGAAAATAGCTGACCGGAGTCAGGACACTGACGGCAAGGCTATCACCGTCGGTGGCGGGATAAAGGGGTTGGATTACGAGTTGGCTAAATGTTGCAATCCTGTTTATGGCGATGAGATTTTCGGTTTTGTGGGTGCTCATGGTGGTATTAAGATACATAGAAGGGATTGTCCGAATGCTCAGGATTTGATGGAAAGGATGAAAGACAGGTTGGTTGACGTGAGTTGGACTGACAACGCAGGTGAAGGTGAATACCAGTTGTCAATACGTGTGATAGGCAATGACGACATTGGGATTTTGAACAATATAACATCTATTATAAGCAAGGAGAATGGGATGAATATGAGGAATATTTCGCTCAATTCGCAAGATGGTTTGTTCGAGGGCGATTTGACGTTGATGGTGAGGAACATCGGCGAAGTTGATCAGTTGCTCAGGAAATTGAGGACAATTAAAGGTGTAAAACAGGTAGTCAGGATATGAAAGTACAGATTATTAATATTGGCGATGAATTGCTGATAGGGCAGGTGGTCAATACCAATGCCTCGTGGATGGCAGAGGAGTTGAATAAGATAAATGTCAAGGTGACGAGAGTGAGTGTCGTAGGCGATATTGGTGAAGACATTTCGAAGGAACTTTCATTTGCTATGGAGTGGGCTGACGTAGTGCTCGTCACAGGTGGTTTGGGACCTACTAAAGACGATATTACCAAGCAGGTTCTGGCTCGTTATTTCGGAGTGGGTATGGTTGAGCATACCGAGACTTTGGAACGTGTTGTTGGGTATTTCAGGAAAAAGGGAATACCTATGCCTGAGGTGAACCGTGGTCAGGCTCAGGTGCTTGATGGATGTCAGGTGGTGGTGAACGAAGTTGGCACAGCACCATGTATGATTATGCGGCGGGATGGCAAGATGGTGGTCAGTATGCCTGGCGTGCCGTTCGAGATGAAGTGGCTCATGACTAATCGTATATTGCCGTTGTTGTCTGAGAAGAGTGCTGGCAATGGTATATATCACAAGACTGTAGGGGTGTTCGGAATACCCGAGTCGCAGCTCGCTGAGATGATTGCTGAGTGGGAGGATTCGTTACCTGAGTGCATAAGGTTGGCTTATCTTCCGAAAGCTGGTATTGTCAGACTCAGGTTGTCAGCATTTGGCGAGGACAGGAATAAGTTGGAAAAGATTGTCGAGGAGCGGCTGGTTGGATTGAGGGCACTTGTAGGCGATAGCATATTTACCGAGAATGACGAGTCGCTCAGCGAGGCTGTTGGGCGCAAACTGAAATCCATGGGCGCGACGGTGGCTACAGCCGAGAGTTGTACTGCCGGGCTGATAGCGCATAGGATTGTCGAGACTCCGGGGGCATCTGAATGGTTGAAGGGCGGTACTGTGGCATATTCCAACGAGGCAAAGATGTCTGAACTTGATGTACCTGAAAGCATGATTGCCGAATATGGTGCCGTGTCGGCTGAAGTTGCCCGTGAGATGGCTATAGGTGCCATGCAGGCTTATCATTCTGATTGGGCGATAGCTACGACTGGTATTTCCGGTCCGGGTGGAGGCAGCGATGCGAAACCTGTAGGGTTGGTTTATATTGCTGTAGTGAATAGGCGGTGTGACGTCATGGTGCATGATTACTGTTATGTGACCACCCGTGAGCAGCACCAGGAGCGAACGGCCAATCAGGCATTGTTTAATCTCTATAAAATGATGAAGTGATGTGGCGCTATATTATGCCAGTGCTGATGCTCATGGCGAGTAATTGTGTTATGACGTATGCCTGGTATGGTCATTTGAAGAACATGAACGACAAGGCGTGGTGGATAACTGCTTTGGTCAGTTGGAGTATAGCCTTGATGGAATATATGATTATGGTGCCAGCCAACAGGTTGGGCTTTCAAGTCTATACCTTGCCGCAACTTAAGATAATACAGGAAGTTATATCATTGTCTGTATTCATTCCGTTTGCTGTCTATTTTATGGGGCAGCCTTGGAAATGGGATTTCCTGTGGGCAGCCTTGTGTATGCTGGGAGCTGTATATTTTATGTTCAGGGATTGACATGGAGGAGATACCGAGGATAGAGAATTTGGCGAATAATGGTTGGACTGGAGGATTGTTCCTGTTCATATTGATGTGTTTTGCCCTTGTATTTGCTTTGCAGGGGCCTGAGTATCTCCATGCTCTGAAGGAGATAAGGCACGGTAACCAAAGGTTTTATACGGATGAGAGAAGGAGTCTTGCGGTCGATGTGTTGCTTGGATTCCTTGTGATTGTTGGAGTGGGAATGTTGCTGATGTCTGTATTGATGAAATTCACTACTTTGGAATTCACTCTTGAATTGTCGTTGGTAGCTGTTGCTATTTCTGCTGTGTATTTTCTTTTGAAATTCGGTATCATGCGGAGTATAGCAGGTTTATTCAGTATGCGTGAAACGCTTTATATTCGTAATTATCGGATATTTATCGTTTTTTTCGGCATGATTAGCGCTCTCCTTTCCTGTATATTGTTATTCTATTCCGGCAGAATGATGAGTATTGTGTTGTTGTCGTTGCTTGGATTGGCGTGTTTGTGTCATATAATATGGAGTTTGGTTGTGAATTTCTATAGTGGGCTTAGTTCGTTGTTATATATATTAATCTATCTTTTTTCAGTTGAAATCTTGCCTGTGGCGTTAGGAATAAAATGCATTCTTTATATGTAAAAGATGTATTGTTGAAGCCTTGAAATTTTTTTTTCGAAAAAATACATTTCGTTTCGGATTTTTTTGTACCTTTGCACGTCAAAATTTCACTTGAGGCGTTAGGTGATATTTTGACGTGCAAAATGTCAAATTAAACCATTAATACTTTGAAAGTCAAAAAAATACTGGTATCCCAGCCTATGCCTGCAGGTGGTGTGTCACCGTTCTGTACATTGGAAGGAAAGTACAATGTAAAGGTGGTTTTCCGACCATTTATCAAGACAGAGGTGTTTTCAGCTAAGGAGTTTAGAGCTCAAAAGATAAATATTTCGGATTATACGGCTCTCTGTTTTACGTCTGTCAAATGTATAGACTATTTCTTTCAAATGGCAAAGGAGATGCGTGTGACAATAGGCGATGAGATGAAATATTTTTGCAGTACTGAGACAATTGCCAATTATTTGCAGAAATATATCAATTTCAGGAAGCGTAAGGTCTTCTTTGGGAATAGTGGGGCAATGTCTGATTTGATGACTGTAGTGAAGAAACATCTGAACGAGTCGATACTTGTGATACGCCCTGAAAGTAACAACGAAGAGTTGGTGGATGCTTTTGATGCTGCTGGAGTCAATTATAAGTTGGGCATAATTTGCAAGACTGTGAGCAACGATTTCGAGGAGGGCGAGGCGTTCGATTACGACATGATTTTGTTTTTCTCGCCTCATGGAGTTGAAGCTTTGAAACGCAATTTCCCTGATTGGGAGCAGGGCGAAGTGGTTATCGGTTGCAGTGGAAAACTTACTGCTCAGGAGATTAAGGATGCCGGATTTAGGTTGGACATTGAGACTCCTGGTCCGAAATACACCTCGCTGCCTGAGGCAGTAGATGATTTTATCAAGGAGAATCACAAACGCAGATAAGCGTTGTTTGAAATATTGGGATGAAAAAGGGCGTACAACCCATTTGCGGGGTTTGGTATTGCCCTTTTTCGGGTTATTGTAAGTTCTGTTTATTGGTCGAGGCGACTTGCCTTATTGTCTGAAAAAACGATATGATGGGTTTTGGGAAAGCTGAGCATTTATGCAGCCGGAAGGATACCGATTTGCTGTGGAGTGAAGGAAAGAAGTTCACGGTTTATCCTTTCCGTGTCGTGGTGCGCGAACGTGAGGAGGGCTATGGCGTAAAGTTGCTGATTGTTGTGCGAAAGCGGAATTTCCATCATGCTGTTGACAGGAACCGTTGGCGTCGTCTGATTCGGGAGGCTTATCGTCGTCAGAAGGCTGTCGTTGCCGGAAGGGATGCTGATGTGGGTATCATGGTTGTTTCTGACGAGATTTTTGAGTATGCCAAAGTATATGCCAGACTGCAGAAAGTGCTTGAGAGGATTGCTGCGGGTGATAGGTTACCCGTTTAAATGTGTCTTCTTGGCGCTTATTTTTTTTTATCAACGTTGCATATCGCCGATGTTCCCGTCTTCGTGCAGGTATGTTCCGACCTGTTCCGAGTATGCTGTCCAGGCTATACGGAAATATGGTCCCTTCAAGGGCGGCTGGTTGGCTTTGAAACGGATTTTGAGGTGCAATCCATGGGGAGGCAGTGGTTATGACCCTGTCCCATAAATATGTGTTTTATGAAATGCGGATTAATTATCAGGCAGGAGTATAGGAATCGTGTGGCTAAGAAATCGTTTCTGATATTGACGATTCTTACTCCTTTGTTGTTGGCAGCACTGATTGTGGTGCCGTTGAAATTGGCTGAACTTGATGGCGACGACGACAAGTGTGTCGCTGTCGTTGACCAGACAGGATTGTATGCCGATTTGTTTCGCAACGACCGGAGTGATGTTCGTTTTGAAGTGGTTGACAATAGCGACATGCAGGTCGGTGATTTCAAGAACGAGAGTGCGGACTATCGTGCTTTCATTGTCATTGACGAGAATCTTAGTGCCAATCCCAATGCTGTGAAAATCTACAGCGAGAAGTCCGTGTTGCGCGATGTGAAGTCGTATGTCGAGAAGATTCTGTCGCAATATGTCGAGCATCAGAAACTCGAGGCTTACAATATCGAAGGCCTTGAGCAGATGATAGCCGAGTCGAAGACCGAGGTTCATGCTTCGACGTTCAAGATGAGCGATGACGGTGAGGACGAGAATGGCGATGAGGATATCGCCTCGCTTGTCGGCATTCTGGCTACTACCATAATCTATATGTTCATATTCATCAGTGGAAGCCAGGTGATGAACTCTGTCGTTCAGGAGAAGGTCAACCGTATTGTCGAGGTTATGGTTTGTTCAGTCAAACCGTGGGAGTTGATGTTTGGCAAGATTATTGCCATGGCATTGGTCAGCCTTACGCAGATTGCCATCTGGGCTGTGCTCACCATGGCTTTTGCGAGCATTGGTGCTGAGATGGCTGGGGTCAATCTTGCCGAGAGCCAACAGATGCCTGTCGATAGTTCGCAGCTCGAAGGAGCTGGCTCGCTGATTGCTGAGGCTATGAGCATCAACTGGGCTTTGATTGCCGGCATGTTTGTCCTCTATTTCATCGGTGGGTATCTTCTTTATGCTTCAATGTTTGCTGCTGTCGGTGCTGCTGTCGATAACGAGAGCGACACGAGCCAGTTCATGATGCCCATCACTCTTATGGTTCTGTTTGCTCTCTATGCCGGAATATATAGTGCCGGCAATCCTGACGGTCCTTTGGCATTCTGGTGTTCGATGATACCATTCACGTCGCCCATAGTGATGATGGTGCGTTTGCCTTTTGATGTGCCTGTGTGGCAGTTGGGTCTGTCGCTCGGCTTGTTGGCTGTGACGGCTGTTGGCATGATATGGCTTTCGGCTAAGGTTTATCGCATTGGAATATTGATGTACGGCAAGAAGCCGTCTTGGAAGGAGATCTGGAAGTGGGTGCGTGAGTCTGATAGATAAATAAAATTATATATTATGAAAACATTGATTGAGAATATCGGCAGGTTGCTTCAGGTTGAGGAGGCTGGCAAGTGCCGTCCCTACGTGTGTGGAGCGGATATGCAGAAACTGCCTTCCATCGAAAATGCCTATCTTTTGGTCGAGGATGACGTGATAAAGGCTTTTGGTCCAATGGCTGAGATGCCTTCCGAGGAGGAGGCTGACGAGGTCGTTGATGTTGACGGCCGCATGGTGTTGCCTGCTTTCTGCGATGGCCATACTCACGTGGTCTATGCCGGAAGTCGCGAGATTGAATATATTGACAAGATAAAAGGTCTGAGTTACGAGGAGATTGCAAAGCGTGGCGGTGGCATATTGAACTCTGCCAAACTGTTGCACGATACCTCTGAAGATGAACTGTTCGAGCAGTCGCTGGTTCGTGTCCATGAGATGATGGAGAAGGGTACAGGTGCTGCCGACATCAAGAGTGGTTATGGTCTTTCGGTTGAGGATGAGCTCAAGATGTTGCGCGTCATCCGCCGTTTGAAGGCTGAGGTGCCTATGACCATCCGTGCCAATTTCCTCGGTGCCCATGCTGTTCCTGCCGCATTCAAGGGGCGTCAGGGCGAATATGTCGATTTGATATGCAGTGAGATGATTCCTGCCGTTGCTGCCGAAGGGTTGGCTGAATCGATTGATGTATTCTGCGACAAAGGGTTCTTCACTGTCGAGGAGACACGTCGTATGCTCGAGGAGGGCAGGAAGTATGGTCTTGTCGGCAAGATTCATGCCAACGAACTTGACGTGTCGGGTGGCGTTCAGGTAGGTGTCGAGATGGGTGCCCTTTCGGTTGACCATCTTGAACGTACCACCGAGCGTGAGATTGAGTGTCTTCGTGGCAGTGGCACCATACCTACTATGTTGCCAGGGACGTCGTTTTTCCTTGGCTTGCCGTATGGCAATGCCCGTGGTATGATTGATGCCGGCCTGCCGCTCGCTCTGGCGTCTGACTATAATCCTGGCTCTACACCTTCGGGCGATATGAAGTTCGTCGTCTCTCTTGCCTGCATCAATATGAAGCTTATCCCTGAGGAGGCTTTGAACTGTGTCACTCTGAATGGTGCTGCTGCTTTGGGCTTGGCTTCTACGCATGGTTCCATTGCCGTGGGCAAACGTGCCAATGTCATTGTCACTACCAAGATTCCTGATATAGAGTTCATACCTTACGCATACACCACCAATGTCATTGAGGCTGTCATGCTGAACGGAAAATTCATATAGTGATGATTTGGATTGTATTGTATATAATTATTGGAATGTTGTGGCAGGCGAGTGTTGCCGTGCGTTTGCGGAATACTGAACTCTATCGGTTGACTCACCGTCGTATGTTCATCGTTGCAGGTGTGGCTGTTGTCGGGATGGTGCTCTATTTCTTCAGGGGCATGTTCGGCTCCGATGCAGTTGCTGGGATTGTCGGGTTCTGGCTTGTCATGGTGGTGGCGTTCTGCATTGTCTGGGTGGCGCTGATAGCCGCAAACGTCTTTTCTGCTGCTCGGTATGGGCAGGAGTGGATGACGTTCCGCAACAGGTCGCTTGGGGGCATGGTGCTGTGGCCAGTTGGGATCCTCTCTGTTGAGAAGGCATTGCGTAGCGAGATTGTGCTTCGTGTCGAGTGCCTTTTCTCAAGCCAGACTCGGAAATGGCCCTTGGCGAGGAAGAATTTCAGCGACTTGCGGAATGTGCGTCTCCGGAGTTTCGACCATGATGGCTATAAGATATATGTTCAGTGCAATCCTGCACGGATTATTTCGACTACTGCCAAGATTGACAAGGACTCTATCGCAGGACGCAAATGTTTCCTTTGTCCTGCCAACCGTCCTAAGGAGCAGGACCTCATCGCATGGCGTGATTACGACATCTTGGTCAATCCATATCCTATATTCGACCCTCATCTCACCATACCTTGCCGTGAGCATCAGCCTCAGTTGATAAAGAGCCATCTTGGCGACATGCTCGATCTTGCCCACGAGTTGAAAGGTTGGGCTGTATTCTATAATGGTCCTAAATGTGGGGCTTCTGCTCCTGACCATTTCCATTTCCAGGCGGTGCGTGTTGCAAATATTCCTCTTTACTCTGACTATGAAAATCTTGAACATGAGGATGTAAAGGAGAATGTGGTGCGAATAAAGGACTATTCGCGCGAAGTGCTTTGCATTGAGGGCAGCCGTGGGCTTGTGATTGAGACTATGGAGAATCTGTATGCCGACCTTCACTACGACCAGCCGGACGACGAGGAGCCTATGATGAATGTGGTCTGTGTATGGACAGGAAGGAAGTGGCGGTTGTTCGTCATCCCGAGACTGACATACCGTCCTTCGCAGTATTTCGAAGGTAAATATGTCATTTCGCCAGGGACTATCGAGATGTGCGGTGTCATGATTGCACCGAAGGTCGAGGATTACGGCAATATAACGTTGGACGATATCTTGGATATTTACAGACAGGTAAGCTATGTCGTTGGAGTATAAGAAGAAGTCAGTTCTCGAATCGGTTGATTCCATGCGTGTGTTCGTGCCTGAGCAGTTTGGGGCGAAAGAGAATATTGACGCACTGCGGAGTGAGTTGCTTGAGCAATGGCCTCTTGTCAATGGCACGCCTGTCGTGGCAGTCGGGATTATGACTTGCGACGAGGTGGTTGTTGACTTTGTCGGTAGCTACCGTGACGAGCGTGATTCACGTCTGATTCAGAGCGAGAGTGTTGTTTACAGGGCTTGCGACATTGACGACGAGGTGAACGTTGTCGGGATTTCGCCAAATGCCTCTTTCTCGATAGGTAATGTGACTATAGGCATAGGTTTTCATTGGGAGCGTGAGGAGCGTCAGTCGTTTCGTGGCGATCTCTGTCTGAAGCGTGATGGCGACCTTATGGTGGTCATCAACCGCCTTGATGTCGAGGAGTACCTGAAATCGGTCATTTCGAGTGAGATGAGTGCCAATGCTGGGATTGAATTGCTCAAGGCTCATGCTGTCATTTCGAGGTCATGGCTTCTGCGTGGAGGGGCTTCCGAACGTTCCGAGGTTTACGAAGGTGGTGGCGACAGAGTCATCAAATGGTACGAGCGTGATGCCCACCGGCTTTTCGATGTCTGTGCCGACGACCATTGCCAGCGTTATCAGGGGCTTCATCGTCAGAGAAACGAAAACGTAAACCGTGCTGTCGAGGAAACCTCAGGAATGGTGCTCACATACGATGGCGAGATATGCGATGCCCGCTTCTCGAAATGCTGTGGCGGGCGTACCGAGCGTTTCTCTGTTGCCTGGGCTGACGAGGATTATCACTATCTCCAGCCTGTCAGCTGTCCCTATTGCGACACTCGCGATGTTTCGGTTCTCAGCCAGGTGCTCAACGATTACGACACCGAAACTCTCCATTTCCACGATTGGGAGGTGCGATATACTGCAGCTGGACTGAGCGAACTCATATCCCGCAGGTCGGGCATTGATTTTGGCGAGGTGCTTGAACTCGTGCCGCTTCGTCGTGGCGAATCTGGAAGAATCTTCGAGTTGAAGGTGGTGGGAACTAAGCGCACTGTCGTTGTCGGCAAGGAACTTGAGATACGCAAATGGCTTTCCGAGTCTCATCTCTACAGTTCGGCATTCGAGGTCGTGCGCGAGGGGTCGGATTTCGTGTTGCATGGTCGCGGCTGGGGTCATGGCGTAGGCTTGTGCCAGATAGGTGCTGCCGTCATGGCTGAGCGTGGATATAAGTACGACGAGATTCTGTCGCATTATTATACTGATTCTGAAATAGAGAAAATTTACTGATATGGAAGTACGTCATGGATGGCGTTGGGTTCCAACGCTTTATCTTGCCGAAGGTTTGCCTTACGCTTTGGTCAACCTTCTGAGCATAGCTGTTTACAAGGATTTCGGGGTGAGCAATGCCGATATTGCCTTTTATACCTCGTGGCTTTATCTGCCTTGGGTCATCAAGCCGTTGTGGTCGCCTTTCGTTGATGTGATACGCACCAAGCGTTTCTGGGTACTTGCGATGCAGGCTCTTGTTGGTGTAGGTACGGCAGCTGTCGCTTTTTCGCTGAAGGCACCGTACTTTTTCAAGCTCAGCATAGCGATTCTCTGGCTCGTGGCATTTGCCTCTTCCACTCACGACATTGCTGCCGACGGCTATTATATGCTTGCGCAGAGCGACGACGACCAGGCATTCTTCGTCGGCATACGTTCCACGTTCTACAAGATTTCTCAGTGGCTCGGCAATGGGGCTTTGCTCATTGTGGTGGGTCATCTGCAGCGTAGCAATGCAAAGGTCTATTCATGGATGGTTGCGTTGATGATTCTGGCAGGAGTGTTCATCGGTCTGGCTCTCTACCATCTATTTGCTATGCCTGATGTCGAGAAGCGTGGGAAGCGTAAGTCGTTCAGCGAGATATTCAGTGGCATTGCCAGTGTGTTCGTGAGCTTTTTCAGCAAGCGTGGTGTCTGGATGACCTTGCTTTTCATATTGACCTACCGTCTTGGCGAGGCTATGATTGTCAAGATGAAGACCCCTTTCCTGCTTGACGCTGCTGCTGAAGGCGGTCTCGGGCTTTCGCTTGAAATGTGCGGTATCTTGGATGGTACAATTGGTATGGTTTGTATGGTGGTTGGTGGTATCGCGGGAGGCATTGCATTGTCGCGTCGTGGGTTGGACTACTGGATGTGGATTATGCTCGCCTGCATGGCGTTGCCTAATGCGGTATATATTTATCTGGCTTTTTCCCAGCCTGCCAGTCAGTGGATTATCGGGGCATGTGTCGGGATTGAGCAGTTGGGCTATGGCTTTGGCTTCACTGCATTCTCGATGTATCTTATGCGTTTTGCGAAGGGCGAGTTTGCGACGTCGCATTTTGCTCTCTGTACGGGCTTCATGGCTTTGGGCATGATGTTGCCTGGTATGATTGCCGGTGCGCTCCAGACCTCGTTGGGCTATCCTCTCTTCTTCGTGCTCGTCTTCGTGCTTGGTCTCGTGCCTTTCGCTGTCGTCAAATGCATGAAGTAGATTTACCAGCAATAAAAATGACCGATTTTCTAACCAAATCGCATTAAAAAATCGACATTTGGTTAAAAAATCGGTCTTTTTTTGCAGTACAAGGTCAGTTGTCAGGCGAACAAATCTTCCATTGTTACTTCTGAATCAACTATTGACGAGTGTTTGCCTTTAGATATTCCATTGGTAGTTATGAATGTACAAATCAATCCCTTATTTGCTTTGTTGTCGTTGCGGAATATTTCTATCCTCTTTTTAACCCAAATCGGTCATTAGCTCTGAAGGAGCTTGACATTATAGCCTATGGCATCGCCATAGGTAATATGCAATCGCAGACAACACGCTGCAACGCAGCATAACAACGTTGTTTTGCCGCGTTGCGGCGTAATTTGTATATACGTTCGTGAATCATAGGGCGATGCCCTATGCTAATTTGTCGTTGGGCTTTCAGCCCTAACAGTTAACACTTGCCTGCATTGATTGCCCACTATCACAGATAAAAAATATTTCTATTTTTCTTGCTCAGTCCGAAAATAAGTAATATCTTTGCAGCCAGATTTCAAATCGCATTTGAAATCTGGCTTTTTATATTTCAATTATATGTACAACAGGATTTTATCTACTGAACTTTTAAAATTATCTACACATTGGCCAGTGATTTCTTTGACTGGACCTCGTCAATCTGGCAAGACGACATTGTGTAGAATGACATTCCCAGATTATGATTATGTCAATCTCGAGCATATTCCAATGCGAGATTTAATACAATCTGACATGGAATTATTTCTCGACCAGCATCAGAATGGCTTGATAATTGATGAAGCTCAGCACCTTCCCGAATTATTTTCATATATTCAGGTCAAGGTGGACCAAAACAAGGATTTGAGATACATCCTCACTGGCAGCAGCGATTTTCTTATGATGCAAAACATAACGCAGTCGCTTGCTGGCAGGGTTGCTGTAAAGCGGTTGTTGCCACTCTCCATATCAGAATTGGGCGACACAACTGATTATTCTACGGATTCCTTGATGCTTCGTGGTTTCTATCCTGCTGTTTGGGGAGATGGCAGAGAGGCAAAAGATGTTTACGAAAGCTATTATGAGACATACTTGGAACGTGACGTGCGACAAATCATAAATGTCCAGAATCTGTCTGCTTTTCGTTTGTTTGTCAGGATTTGCGCAAGCCGTATAGGTGGAGAGTTCAATGCCTCGTCAATCAGTAACGAATGTGGTGTGAGCAGTCAGACTATCAACAATTGGATGGGTATCCTTGAGACATCGTACACGGCATTCCGCCTTCAACCATTTTACCGTAACATTGGCAAACGACTTACGAAAACGCCAAAAATATATTTCTATGACGTAGGATTAGTTTGCTGGTTGCTCGGAATACGCAACGAGCAAGACCTTTCAACGCATCCTCTTCGTGGAAATATTTTTGAGAATATGGTTGTTGTGGAGTTTATGAAAAACAGATTCAATGGTGGTGAGATGCCGAATATCTATTTCTATAGAGACAAGAGTCAACGTGAGGTTGACATCGTTCAGGAAGAAGGGTTGAATATCCGTTGTTTTGAAATCAAGTCAGGCAAAAGTTTTCATCCTGAGTGGTTCGACAATATGAAATATTTACAATCGCTTATGTCGGACAGTGTTGTCGGCACTGCTGTAATTTACGATGGTATTCAGGAACAAAGTTCTCAATTCAATGGGTTGATTAACTTCAGGCATTTTGCGGACTCAAGACATTAATATGTTTGTTCCAAAAAAATCTTCGTACCTTTGCAACCGAAACGGACGGCATTTCAACAAAACTAAACTAATCCTCCGTTGATCCTCCGCTAATCTTCTGCTATTTCTCTGCTATAAGAGCATTAGATCTGCTTAGGATTAGCTTACCTTTGATAGTATATCAACGGTGTATCGACGTTATGTTGACGGTGTATGGATGGTATGTAGATGATATGTGGATGGTGTGTCGGTCAGACCGCGTCCCCTCCTACTATTAATATGATGTTTTTTTTCGTTTTTTGAAAAATGCAGCAGAAAAATTGACAATTGATAATTGATATACCCAAATTGGTCATTAGGATTTCTATGGACTGAAAGCCCTGAGCATAATGTGCGCATAAGTATCCTCTGTTCTACCTTCGCTATTTAGCGAGCGTAGAACAGAGGATACTTATGCGAAAGTAGAGTGCAAGTAGGGGGAAAATTATGACTGATTTGTTCGGCAAAATGTGACTGATTGAGTATTTTTTGAGTGTACAATGTGCTTTTGGGGGAATTATAATCCCTGTAGTCTGAATAGGTCCTGATATTTTTTTCGAAAAAAAACATAAAATCTTTTGGTTATATTAAGAAATTGTACTAAATTTGCGGTTCGAATTATATTTTGCCAGGAATACCCACATGCTGGATTCTGAATATACGGCAATATGTGGTAGTAGATATTTTATCTGCTTGGTTTACAGCATTGTATAGTCGAATATTTTTAATTAATTATATTGTTTAACTAAATTCATTGTCTATGAAAAGATTAAAACTTTTCTTAGTGTTGATGATGTCAGTATTGATGTCATCAGCAGTGATGGCGCAGTACACCATGGACTTTGAGTCGGCTAGTACTAATACTTTGCCGACTGGATGGACATTGGTGACAGGTAATGTCTATGTCGCTTCCGGCAGCAATTCACACGGTGGAAGTCAGTATCTTGATTTTCATGGTAGTGGTACGAACGTAGTGGCAATGCCAGCACTAAATGCGCAAATCTCGGGTGTAGAACTCACGTTCTGGGAGGCTTTTGAAGGAACCTCTTCAGGGTCGTTTGAGGTGG
>JAKSNT010000075.1 GCA_024399575.1 Paludibacteraceae bacterium | reverse complement strand
TTCAACACACTCTGATAGACATCGTTGAGCGAAACAGCATCAAAGACATCTATGCTGACATCTGCCGCATTGTTGAAGTATTGTTTCAATAAAAAAGATACGTTCATCGCTTTGTTATGTTATCCATATCGTAAGTTGCGAAACCGCCATTTCGGAAACCGCCATTTCGCAAGTCATGGTTTTACATGTCATCCATAGAGAGACCTGAAAGAGTCACATCATAACCACTGAGGTTTTTCTTTATGAACTCATATTTACGTTTCAGCAGCTCAGGGTTATATTTCCTTGCATTTCGTTTTACCTCGGCAACAGTCGCTTTGCGATTGAGCTTCTCGATGGCTATAAGGTCTATCTCGTTCTCGGAATTACTATCCCACCAGTTGGATACTTCGGTGACACAATCCATTTCGGCATACTTCTGCCTGAAATACTTTTCCAGCATGATTCCGCTGAACAGGCTGTAGTCACGCTTTATCGCCTCAATGAGCAGGCCATATTTCCCCAGTTCGACCATTGACCTGTTGCCCTCGATGAAACGGAACCAAAACATCAAGAAGCAGTCGTTTATATAGTATTTCACGCCCTTGCTGGCAGGCTTTGCCCACATTGGCCTCTGTTTGCGGATTAGTGAATACTCATTCTCCAACGTGTCGAGATACCGCCCTGTGTTTTTGCCTATTATGCTGTCTATCTGGGATTGCGATGTCACTCCAGATGCTATCAATTGCAGTATGCTATAGTAGATTTGGTATTGTCTGCCAAATTCACCGACAAGCAGTTCGGAACCTTCTTCGAGGAAAATGCTTGTCCCTTTGCAAACCGCATTCAGCATGTCTTCGCTATTCCGGCAACCATCATCCATCAACTGAGCAACATACTTTGCCACACCTCCCGTTATCGAATAGAGCATCAACAGGTCCTCGGCAGTGTATGCAGGATTGTGATCACGCAGAATTTCCTTCAGTACAGCGATGCTGAAAGGCTTTATTTCCATTTTTGCCGTCTTACGCCCGAAAAGAGGTTCATGGCTGTCCTCAAAAATACGGTGCATCATGCTGTAGATACTGCCACAGGCTATCAGATGTATATGAGACTCAGCATGATATGTATCCCATACATCCTGAATCTCACTGACAATTCCTGGATCCAACTCGGCAAGACGCTGAAACTCGTCAATCATGACCGTCACTTTTGTATGCCGGCTGAAAATCATTATCTCCTTGAGCAAATCGGAAAAACGCGTTATTTGCCCATGAATATGAATTCCCAGAACCGTCTCGACCTCCTTCTGGAACTGAATGCACTGGAACTGTTCCGATTTTTTTCCGACAAAGAGGTAAATCATCCCCCTTTCTTCCAATGCATGCTGCACCAAAGTGGTCTTTCCAGTACGTCTCCGACCGACAATTACTGTGAACTGCGCAACATCGAAAGACTTGTCGTCCAACGTTCTAAGAACCGATATCTCGTTTTCTCTATCGTAAAACTTCATTTTTACAAATTTGTAAATTACAAATAATTAAAATTCGACTTCAATGTTACGCCTATACGCTTTCAGCCATGAGGTCTTTCCTGCCGAGAAGGCTGAAGACGGTTATCTTGTTGTCTTCGTTCAGGATTCTCAATGCACGGAGAATCTCGTTCAACGTAGAACCGCTTGTGGTTACATCATCGACAATAAGTATGTTGTTGTTCCTCAATCTATGACATAA
>JAKSNT010000074.1 GCA_024399575.1 Paludibacteraceae bacterium | reverse complement strand
TTACTAACGAATTACGTTCGTCAAATTTTATTTTTTTGCCAGCTGTACTCATTCCCTGACAAGGAGGTGTCGCCATAATAGTATCTACCCTTTTACATGCTTGAAAAATTTGTTGATAAACGTGCTCATCGGTTATATCTCCACATATCATTTCTGATTCAGGATAGATAGCTTGATATAAATCAGCACGTTTTTGAAGCATTTCATTCGCAACAACAACATTCACATTGTTGAGTTCATGAAGACAAGCTTCCGCTACACCTATATTGGCAAATAAAGAGACTATTCTCATAGCAATAACCTTTCGCTATTTTTCCTTCGGCAACTTATTCGATGTCTTTTCTATCATCTTTTCATTGCTGTTGACTCTACGTTCCACCTTCTTGATATCCTCTGATGGCGGAAGATTCTCAGGACGTATGCCTCGCTCGCCAAGCATCTGTCTCACACTGGCATTATTCTGTATGTGTTCCGTTGTTATGCTCTGCTCGCCATAAAGGTTTTTCTCTTCAACATTATAGTTTGTCATCTCTGTTGCAAGGTTCTTGGCAGCAATGGTGAGAGTCGGAAGGAAATCCGCTAATGGACGTGTTGACTTTATGCCTAACCTGCGTTTCATATCCTCTGTTGTGTGGCCTCCGAAAAGCACAGTGTCACCCTTTGAGCGTATGCGTGAATATCCCCTGTCGTCAACACCTCGCTGATAGATGTTTCGAGAGAGTTGTTTTTCAGATGCACGAAGGCGGTCACGTGTCGCAAGTCGGGAAAGTTGTTGAAGATGCTCTGCAATTAGTTCGGCTTTACGGGTCTGCAAAGCGAAGTAACCTTGTGCAAAAGCTATCTCCTCTTTCTTTGGATCGCCATTCTGGGCTATGAGATAGCAGGCAAAACGCGTGAGCATATAATCTTCCACATAACGTTTGGAACCGCTACCCAATTCGACCATTTTCGTGACCTCACGAAAATGGTCATCCACATTGATGCCCTGAGACTTGCAAGAGTCAACGGCTCTTGCTATTGCAGTCTGAAAATTCTCCCATCGTGCATATCCAAGCACTGATTGCAAGTCTCGTGCAAACCATACTTCAACCTCATCCTTATCATCATCACTTTTAATAACCTGCATTATGGTATTGAGAGATGTTGTGTATTGATTAATTTGCTGTATATTCATATTGGTAGCATTAATGACAAGTGCTAAAATGAGAGTCTATTAAATAGAAGTTCGGGTGCTGTTTGCCAAATTGTAGAAGATTTGGCAATCAGTGATTGCGCAATTTTATTTTCTTCTATTTCAAGATTTTCTAATTGAATCTTACCAACTAATGAATCAAAATTGTTTGTTTCCATCGTTTTCAAGAAAAAACAAGTTAAAATTTATTCCGCTGCAAATTTACGACAATTTTTTGTTTTACGCAAAGGGTTTAGCATTTATTTTTGAACTGAACATTAACGTTTATCGTTTTCCTTTTTATCGCCCACCTCCCAATGACCACCTTTGTCTGGACCTATGCGTCGAATGATGTTTGCCTGCTGCAAGGCTTTGAGGTGTTTGCTGACGGCACTACGGTTGATTCCAAGCCTGTTTGCCATCTGTGTGGTGGTGATTTTCATGTCTTGCCGTATCATAGAGACGATGGCATCACGGGTTTTCTGTCCACCTGAATCGTTTTTCTGTCCACCTTTTCTGTCCACTTGCGTAGCTATTTCTACTCCTTTCTGCATCGAACGGCAGAAGGTCAGAATCTCCTGTCGCAAGTGTCTCTCCTGCATGTGCATCATGACATCTATGAAAACAGCTTCATTGTCATGTTCGCGAGAGTCGATAAGTGCCTGTATGTAGTCACCTTTTTCCTCTTTTGTCACCTTCATAGGCAGTACACCAAATTCATACTGCAGGAGATTCATGAGCAGACGGGTGGTACGACCATTGCCATCTGCCCATGGATGGATAGTGACCAGATGGTAATGCGCCCAGAAACTTAGTGCATATATTGCCCTAATGTCAGCGACATCGACTTTGTGTCGTCTGATATTTAATTCGTTGCAAAACCTTTCGATTGAATCCGGCACTTTCATGAAATTCAGATATGACTTGCTACCTGTGCCAGCAGTTACATTCAAAAGACGCAATTCACCTTTTGCTGCCGAAAAAGAACCATTGAGGGTATTGTATTCGTTGCCAGTATGTTCCATCACCTTAGAGGCAAGTGAGCAAAGGAAAGCAGTTGTAATATCCGGATGAGACTTGATTTGATTCATGCCCCATTCGTAGGCTGCCTTCAGGTCAAGGTTCATCATCTGTTCGTTTAGGGTTCGTCCTTTTGATGTGATTCCCTCATCGAATAGCAATTGATTTTCCAATTCCGTGACAGTACTTCCCTCGATAGCCGTTGAGTGGGTGATTATGGAATAAAGGTAGAACTTGTCGTAGTCAATCTGGGTTGCTATCCCCAATTCATGATAAAGCCCCACCAACTCTGGAAGAGTTAGCCCACATAGACTTTTGTCTGTGATGTTGTCTATCAGCATAAGATAACGCAATATAATGTTCAGCCTGCAAATTTACGGAAAACTTTTGGTTTACGCAAACGGTTCTGCAAATA
>JAKSNT010000073.1 GCA_024399575.1 Paludibacteraceae bacterium | reverse complement strand
AAAGCCATCCGCTATTTTGTCAGAAAAGGAATAGAAGCCGGTCGCCTTTCGGAAGAAGTCATAGGAGACACGACTGAAGAGGTGTTGGCAAATCTGCATTTGCTGGAGAGGAATGGCAAGCTGAAGAATGCAGCATTGCTGTTGTTCGCGAAAGATCCTTTGGATTTCTTCACTGCCGTTCAATTCAAGATAGGAAGGTTTGGTGTTGACGAGGCAGACTTGATGTTTCAGGATGTGGTCGAAGGAAACATCCTGCAGATGACAGACAGGGTGTTGGATTTGCTAAAGTCAAAATACCTGATATCGCCTATCCATTATGAAGGTATGCAAAGAAAGGAACCGCTTGAGATTCCCGAGACAGCTTTCAGGGAGATGATATACAACTCGATTATTCATAAACTATATAGTGGTCCTGCGATACAGATGAGAATCTATGCTGACAGGATTGAACTTTGGAATGATGGCGAATTGCCTGAGGGATACACGGCTGAGACTCTTTGGGGTAAACATTCATCAAAGCCAAGAAACCATAATATTGCAGATGTGTTCTACAAGGCAGGTTTCATTGAGTCGTGGGGACGTGGGTTCAAGAAAATCCGCGAAGGATTCGAAAAGGCAGGAATGAAACTTCCTGTATTCGAGCCTCATTGCGGAGGTGTTTTGGTGACCATTTTCAGAGAGAAAATGGCAATTGACCCCCCTAGTACCCCACCAGTACCCCACCAGTACCCCCCTAGTACCCCACCAGTAGTTAACCTCTTGATAAATGTCATGTCCGAGGAATACGCATCCATAGCAACATTAATGCAGAAAATGGGAATTAAAGACATCAAACATTTTCGAGAGACATATTTAAAACCGTCTGTTGAAGCTGGGTTAGTGGAAAAGGAATATCCAAATAACCATCCGAGACAAAGATACAGGTTATCTAAGGAAGGTCTTGACATGAAAGGAAAATCCTAAAGCAAAGGTAAGACGATTTTTTCAAGACTCTACAGGAGCGCGACTCCTGAAAGGGTTCGACGACTTCGGCACTGTGTGCAAAGGCATTGAACGACTTGAAATCATTTGAATTTGAATATAGAACAAAAATATAGTCGGTTATGAAAAGACCGAATCAAAATAACGCCATTGCCCCCACGGCAATGCTGACAAAAACAAATACGATGAAAAATTAAAACCCATAAGCTTGACCGGAGTCAGAGGCCTATGGGGATAGCGGGTGCAAAGGTAGTAATAAAATCTGAACTGACCAAGAGAAATCGAAGAAAAAATTATAAAAAATGCAATACTCTGAATTTGAACATATAATATCACCTCAAAGGATGAAAAGATACCTGGTTGCATGTGGCAACAGGAAACGGAAAGCTATGACTTTGTACAAGATGAACATCAGATTGTCGCAAGAGGTATATGTTTTGGTGAATTATTTTGAGATTGCATTGAGAAATTCGATTGACCGCGAAATGATTTCCGTATATGGGGAAGAATGGTTGAAAGAGTCGGTAATGGCAGGCGGTTTCTTCGACAATGACAAATGTAAAGACTCCCGGAAAATAATACAAAAAAGATACTCGACACTGTTAAATAATGGCGAATACTCACATTCAAAGTTATTGTCGACACTGGAATTCGGTATCTGGAGATACATGTATTCTCCTGTCCAATATAAACAGACAGGCCAGATATTGCTGAAGGTATTTGTGAACAAACCCAAGTCATCTCCGGAAATGCAATACAACAACAAATTCTTCTTCGAGGAGTTGCAATACATAAACACATTGAGGAACAGGATTGCCCATCAGGAGCCGATATGTTTCTCGCATGTCACGAAAGAGATTGACCTGACGTACATCAGGAAACAATACCAAAGGATAATGATGCTGTTTGGATACATGGGGATAGATGGAGCGCGACTCCTGAAAGGGTTCGATGACTTCGCAACTGTGTGCAAAGGCATTGAACGACTTGAAAACATTTGAGATTGAATATAGAACAAAAATATAGTCGGTTATGAAAAGACTGAATCTGAAAGCCCTTTTGATTCAGTGGCATACGCAGAAATTATGATGACAGAGATAAAGAAGTTGCAAATGTTAGAAACAAGCGATAACCTTGCGGATGATGTGAGAAATATTCTTTCAGAAGCTCGCCATGCCACAGTTCGTGCCATCAACACAGCTATGGTGACTGCGTATTGGCTTATCGGCAAGCGCATAGTTTTGGAGGAACAAAAAGGTGTAGCCAGAGCAGGTTATGGTGATAATTTGCTGAAAAAACTCTCGAAGGAATTAACTGCAGATTTTGGGAGTGGCTTCTCATACGCCAATCTTTACAATATGCGTTTGTTTTATCAGACATATACTGATTCTGAAATATTCTACACACTGTGTATAAAATTGCCATGGAGTCACAATCGTTTGATAATGAGAGTTCAGGATAACGATGCACGCAAGTGGTATTTGCGTGAGGCAGCGTATGAGCAGTGGAGTGTTCGGCAACTGGAACGAAATATCAACACTTTTTATTATCAAAGAAAAATAGAGACGGGGAATGCCATACAATGTGCCGCAAATCCAACAGACATCAACCCTCGTCAGTTTATGAAGGACCCATACGTATTGGAATTTGTCGGGCTTTCACAGAACAATGAACATACCGAACACGACTTGGAAGAAGCACTCATCACCCACATGCAGAATTTTATGTTGGAACTGGGTAAAGGTTTCTCGTTTGTCAAACGGCAATATCGCATCAGCACCGAGACAAGTCATTTCTACATTGACCTCGTATTCTACAACTACATATTAAAATGTTTCTTCTTGATAGACCTAAAGGCAGACAAACTGACACATCAAGATGTTGGACAGATGGATATGTATGTCCGTATGTTTGACGAGATGAAACGCAGTGACGAAGACAATCCAACGGTA
>JAKSNT010000072.1 GCA_024399575.1 Paludibacteraceae bacterium | reverse complement strand
GTCTTCAACGGATGGCCTGCTGCTGTATATTTTATCAGATAGGTCACTCCTGCAGGCAATTCAGGCAATACAACCGACGTTTCATTGACAGGTAGATTTGCCACCATAGTTCCTTCAATAGTATAAATAAATAATGAATACCCGACTTTATTTCCATTCTGGTTATATTCCTTAAGGCTGGACAATGTTACGACATATTGTCCATTGGCATCTTTCGACAGGCTCAGTTCATTGTCGCCATCTATCACCTTACTTCCTTCTGCCACAAACATCACCTCGTTTGATGGAGCAGAAATATTTTCGTACCTTGGTTTGTCAGGATTTTTACCTATTCCAACCTCATCGCGATCGGTAGCACGCACAGTGAAACGATACTCTTCGCCTGCAATAAGCTTACCTTCTACTCTGTACGAAGTGTCTCGCGAAACAATATATTCGTTCTGCAGAGCGTAATTGTATGTCTTGCTCAATCTTGCCTCGAAATTATCAAATGCCAGCTGTCCAGTCTCATGGTGATAATAAATCTTGAATCTGCGATAACCTTCATATGGAACCGGCATCGTCTGGACTCCACTTGTACTACTCTGTACGATTATCTGTCCGAGAGGTGCCCATTCGCCAGTCTCGTGATGTTGTGCAAAGACGAACAACGACCCAGAAGATGTCACCGACTCAATCCAGAACGAAATCTGATTGACGTCAGCAATATACTCTTTCGTGAACAATGTATCACCATTAGTTACGAACATGGCTGCTCTCTTACTCTCGTTGTCCATTTTGTAGGTCTCGCTGTACGACTTGAAAGTAGCAGACCATCCTTCAGCCATACCTTCAGGGAAATCCTCAAATTTCTCAGTTTCCGTCGAGAATTTATCAGAAACAGAATACAAATCCAGATAATATTTGGCTCCATCTTTCTTCAGATCAGCATTGTCAGTCTTTGCTGCGTCCAAAACTGGACTCCACCTGAGAGTACACGATGTCCTGCTCACATCCAGTGGCTCGTATGCAACTGGTGTGGTGATATATACAGGACGACGATTTCTGTACTTGAAATTGGCAGATTTGGAAAGTGATGACGAAACTGTACCTTTAACCATCAACCTGCCGAACTGATACTCATCGTACGTCACCCTGCTTGGTGTCAGCTTCACATCAATTGTATCATTCAATTCAGTGGTTCCGGGAGCAGGCTGCAAAGTAAGTGTCTGGACAAACGCTCCTTCTCCTTCAGCCGTATGTTTCCGCAACCCGAACTCGCGATATGTGTCATTATACATCCATACTTGCAATGGTTCATCTATATCCACGCACTTAACCACGAATTGAGTCACCGTATCTTTCCTGTCAGAATAGCTATCTATGTCATGTACAAGCAGCTGCAATGATTCGTTCATCGTCACATACTCAAACTCTACGCATGAATCCAAATCTGTGATATTGTCAATATATCGCGACATTGGCTCGCCTTCGTTACGCAATTGAAACCTACAGGAATATATATTGTCATAAGGGTATGGAAACAAGTCATCCTGATTGGAATATGTAGATTTCCATTTTGGCAATATAATCTCGTAACCCAAATCATTCCTATCGTTATTAGGCTTATTGTTGCTCCATGTAACCGGATTGTATTTGATATGAGTCACCAGCAACCCCTGTCCGAGTCCTCCACTCTGCCAATAGCTGTTGCCATGACCTTCCATCTTCCTATATTCCAGCATGAAGAATTCATTTGGACTTGGCGCCATACCATTCAAATTGCTTTTAGTCTTCGAAACAATATATGCAGTATTGGATGACACCAACGATTTAAGCCGATATATTCCCTCACAATCCTCGCCTGGATCATTTGTCAGTGGAACCGGATTGAGCCATTTGAGCATGAAACGCTCGTAGGCAGTGTGTGTAGGAGGTGTACGACCATTGTTATTGTAGTTGCCACTCGTCATCAAGTCCCATGAAGACATCGGACTCGCACCATTGGCATAATCAGTATCATAGAAATCAGGCAATCCCAACACGTGCGAGAATTCATGGCAAAACGTGCCTATGCCGCACATCTGCGAACCGCCGCCACTAAACTCCGAAGTGCACGCATAATCGCTGATATACTTACCGGAAAATTGCGTCGGACACGAAACCGACGAACGATGTGGCCATATCGTGTTGTCGCCACCTCCTTCAGCCTGATTGTTGCCTGCAAAATATACGAACACGTTGTCTATTGTATTATCGTTGTTGTTGTCATATATCGACAAATCGACACCTGCCATTTCAGCAGCCGAACATGCGTCAATTATCATCTGCCAAGGATTCTGGTCATGCATAGAACTTGTCTGTTTCCCGTAATAATCGGCATTGTTTGGCAAGGTATAGGGTCCGAAGACGTCAAAAACAGGATTGAACTGCCCAAACGAACATTCCTTGAAATAATCGGCAATAGAACCCGTACCATAATTTCCGTTGTAATTTACCTGATTTGCCATGTCCTTGAAATTCTGAGCCGGAGTCTTGAATTTCTTATCCTTAAACGAGACAAGTATTACCAATACCCTTGGAGTCCCTATAAGTGGGAAACTCGTGCATTTTCTCTCTTGCGGCATTCTTATAGGCGATTTTGCCCTTGCCGAAACAGATACAGCCTTAAGCGACGCTTTTATATCATCTGCCTTATGCAATCCGACGAGATAAGTCTGTTCGTTGATGCTTCTCGCAATCTCGTTGTGTGCCACTACGCCCATAGGCACAATGCCTTGCCCATTTACAAACTCGGCATATTCAAGAATGCCATCTTCGTTTTCTGCCAAAAGATAACCGTCAGTTGATGTCCTGTAACTGAAATATTCATCTCCATGGAGATAATATTCTATAGTTGTCCCGTCAGGCTGAGTAGTGGTAATCAGTCCTGGATATGCAGGAGCTGCTGACACTCCAAGCACCACAATAATCGATGCAAAAATCAAAAGTAAATTCCTTTTCATATAGTTCTAATAGAAAGATTACAGTTTAACGACTGCAAAGTTAGAAAAAAAAAATCAGTTACGCAATGATTTCAGCATAAAAAAAATCCATCCGGCAAAATGCCGGATGGACTGTCATTAATATTTTATAAATAAGATATTAACGTCTTCTCATA
>JAKSNT010000071.1 GCA_024399575.1 Paludibacteraceae bacterium | reverse complement strand
AAAGCCCCTGTGCCCCTCAGTTCCGCTGAGGGGTCAAAAAAACAGATTATATGAAAGTACTTGTAATAGGAGGAGGCGGTCGTGAGCATGCAATAATAGCTGCCGTATCCCGTTCTCCAAAGGTCGAAAAGATATTTGCTGCCCCAGGCAATGCTGGAATAGCTGCCTTGGCAGAGTGTGTCGCAATAAAAGATACAGATGTTGATGCTCTTGTCACTTTTGCATACAACAACAAGGTTGACCTCACGATAGTAGGTCCGGAGGCTTCACTTGCCCTTGGCATAGTTGATGCCTTTGAGGCTCACGGACTGAAAATATTCGGTCCTAAGAAGGCTGCAGCGCAGGTTGAGGTGTCTAAGGATTGGGCAAAGAATGTCATGGCGAAATATGGTGTGCCTACTGCCCGTTTCCAGACATTCAGCGACTATGGCGAGGCATTGGAATATATTCATAAAGAGGGAGCTCCGATAGTCTTGAAATATGATGGACTTGCTGCTGGCAAGGGAGTTGTCGTGGCTGAGACTATGGCTGAGGCTGAAGCAGCTTTGAAGGATATGCTTCTTGATGAGGAGTTCGGAAAGGGTAGTGTGGTGATTGAAGAGTGCCTGCGGGGAACAGAGTTCTCTTTCATGTGTCTCGTTGACGGCAAGAACGTCTTGCCATTGCCAATAGCAAAAGACCATAAGCGTGCATACGATGGCGACAAGGGTCCTAACACTGGTGGAATGGGTGCCGTGTCGCCTGTGTCACTTATCCCAAATTCAGAGGTGGAATGGTCATATAATAACATAATGTGCCGCATGGCTGAGGCTATGGTTTCTGAGGGTTGTCCTTTCTCGGGACTGCTATATGGCGGACTGATGTTGACCAAAGACGGCGTGAAGGTCATTGAGTTCAATGCCCGTTTTGGCGACCCTGAGACCGAAGTTGTCCTTCCTCGCATTGAGAGCGACCTCTTCGAGGTGATGTATGAGGTGGCTTCTCACGATTTGCGGACAGCGAAACTCTCAGTCAATCCGAATCTCTGCTTGGGCGTGGTGATGGCATCTGAGGGTTATCCAAAGTCATATCAGAAGGGTTTTGAGATACAATTGCCTGCATTGGCTGATGGCGATGTCATCTACCACATGGGGACAAAGCGTGACGGTGGACGTCTGTTGACCAATGGCGGACGTGTGCTGATGGTCGAGGCTATGGCTCCTACTCTTGCCGAGGCTCGCAGACGCGTCTATGAAACACTGATTCCCGGTGTCAAGTGCGACAACTTCTTCTTCCGTCGGGATATTGCTGAATTTTGAAAATACACTCTAAAAATGGAAATAATTTCAGGTAAAACACTTGCTGCGACTGTTAAGGAAGGTCTTAAGTCGCAGGTTGCAGAACTGGTTTCAAAGTATGGTCGCATCCCTAACTTGGTAGTCATACTGGTAGGTGACGACCCAGGCAGCAAATCGTATGTGAGCGGCAAGACCAAGGCTGCTGATTTCGTAGGTATAAAGAATTCGTTGCTGCATTTCGAGGACTCGATGACCGAGTCAGAACTGCTTGCTGAGGTCAACAGGCTGAACGACGATTCGGATGTTGACGGCATACTTGTGCAGTTGCCTTTGCCAAAGCAGATTCGCACGAACGTAATCCTTGATGCCATTCGTGCTGACAAGGATGTTGACGGTTTTCACCGTCTGAATGCAGCCGACCTCTTTCAGTCGCGTATCACTTGCGAGACAGTACTGCCTTGCACACCTCATGGCATCATCAAGTTGCTTGAATCGAAGAATATTGAGATCTCTGGCAAACATGCGGTGGTCATAGGAAGAAGCAACATCGTCGGAATGCCTGTAGCCAAAATGCTGCTCGACAAGAATGCTACTGTCACTATATGTCACAGTCGTACGCAGAATCTTGCTGAAATCACACGTCAGGCTGATATTCTCGTCTCTGCAATCGGTCGTCCTAACTTTGTGAAGGCTGATATGGTGAAAGAGGGTGCGGCAGTAATTGATGTCGGTACCTCTTTCAATGCCGAGACTGGAAGGATTTGCGGTGATGTCGATTTCGTCAATGTGTCTGATAAGACCTCTTTCATCACTCCTGTGCCAGGGGGTGTAGGTCCTATGACCATTGCCTGCCTTATGGAAAACACCGTTCGTTGTTTTCTGAATCACGTTTCAGATTCGAAATAGTAGAAACTTATTTATTGTCCCGAAAAAAAACAGATTGTACGTTTGTGCAGTCTGTTTTTTTTGTTTTTGTTCGCCTGGCACGAACGTATTCTATCGGGTACAAGTCTGTGTCTTCCAGATTCTTGTTGGCTATTGCAAAGTATTTGTAATAACATTAAAAAATGAAATTAAAAAAATACAATAAATGTATTGAAAATTACAAATATTTGTTGTAACTTTGCGGCGCAACAATTACCGCGCATTTGTGAAACCGTGTTGCGGTGTAAATATATGCAAATATTTTGATTAGGGGCAATGCCCTATGCTGATTTGTTGAGTCCCTTTTGGGCTTTGATTGCCAATGAATTACAAAGTAGTTATATGTGGGACTCTTGTCGTGAAGGAAAAGCATATTGCAGAGTGGAAACAAGATGAAGTGACGAAATGATTATTTATATTGTTTAACTAAATTTTTTTCATTATGAAAAAGTTTTTATTCATCATGGCGCTAATGTTAGCGCTTTGCGTCCCGTGGGCGCATGGTCAGACCCTGTTCTATGAAGGGTTTGAATCTACTACAGGCTCTTCATTGCCTACTGGCTGGACTAATGAAGGCACCAAAACCTGGACCACTGCCAAGGGTGTGAATGCTACTCATCCATCGACTGCGTATCAAGGTAACAGGAATGCTCAGTTGAATGCAGGTGCTAGAGATTATACTTCCAAATTGATAACCCCTGTTATCGACTGTTCGAGCAAATCATCTGTCATATTGACGTTTGCATACGTCAATGAATCTTGGAGTGGTGATGTTGACGAAATCAGGGTATATTACCGTATCAGCACTGCTGATTCGTGGCATCAGTTAGATAATATTACATCTGGACACTCCTCTTGGACATTGTCTGAGGAATATACCATCTCAACATCCCTTTCGTCAACTCTCCAGTTGGCATTTGAATGTTATAGCCATTGGGGTTATGGTGTCGGTATTGACGAAGTTAAGGTCGTACCTGTGCCTACATGCTTCAAGCCTACTGCTCTTATCGCTTCAAACGTAACAGCTACTTCTGCAGATTTCAGTTGGACAGCAAGTGGCCATGGCGAAAGCAAGTATCAGTATGTAGTTGTTGCCTCGGGCGCAA
>JAKSNT010000070.1 GCA_024399575.1 Paludibacteraceae bacterium | reverse complement strand
TTATCGTGAAGTAATCCGATAATACCGCATAAACGAATGGCAGGTTCCAACATGGGACCTGCCATTTTTTTCGTCTCTCTCAAGATAATTTTCTGTGTATTCGTGGATGCTACGGTGGTTTCGTCTCAAACATAGTACTTATAATTATTCTGCGTATTCTGCGAGCAATTAAACCCAATTAAAAAAACTATATTTCGACATTTTTTCTTGCTCATCTCGGAAAAAATATCTACCTTTGCAAAAAATTTGTGAAGGTCGGCTGCATTCGGCATAGCCAAACAAGTTTGTCTCTGCTCTCATTTGCACGACCTTTGCAGCCGAATTTCAAATGGTATTGTTATGGAAGAACTCTGGACAAGAAAGTACCCTGTAGGCAATGACGATTTCGTCAGTCTAAGGAAAAACAATGAACTTTATATTGACAAGACGGAACTCATCTGGCAGATGATGCAGTTGAGCCGCTGGATATTCCTGAGCCGTCCACGCAGGTTCGGCAAGACATTGCTGACCTCGACGCTTCAGGCATATTTCGAGGGACGCAAGGAGCTGTTCGAGGGACTTGCAATAGCAGAACATGAAAAAGAGTGGGTGAAATATCCGGTGTTCCATTTCAACCTGTCGGAAGTCAAGGACTTGCCATTAGAAGAGATACAGCCGAGAATAGGACATCAGCTGAAAGAGTATGAAGCAATATATGGACGAGATGAAGATGAGAGGACACCAGGGGCAAGGCTTTCAGGCTTGATAAAACGTGCCTACAAACAGACAGGTCTTGGCGTAGTGCTGATATTCGACGAATACGATGCACCGCTGCTTGGCAAGTTAGGAGATTCCGAACTTCTTGACAAGACCCGCACTATAATGCAGGAGTTCTACACCCCGATAAAGTCTTGTTCGGCATACGAGCGGTTCACTTTCATCACAGGTATAACCAAGTTCTCGCAGCTGAGCATATTCTCGACCTTGAACAACCTGAAAAACATATCGATGCTGCCGCAGTTTGCTGCCCTTACAGGTTTCACGGACGAGGAATTAGACACTGTGTTTCGTCCGGACATCGAGCGACTCGGCAGCACGATGGGCATTGGCTATGACGAGACACGCGAGATGCTTCGCAAGCATTATGACGGCTATTACTTTACAAAGGCAAAAGTGGCTGTGTATAATCCATACAGTCTTCTGAATGCATTCTCCGACCAGGAGATGGAGGATTACTGGTTCAGGACTGCCACACCGTCTTTTATATTTCAAGTGATGCAGAAGTATAAGACCGACATTACCTCACTTGAGCGGTTGCTGGCTCCTGCCGATGGCTTTGACGTGCCTACAGAGGCAATGACCAGCGCTTTGCCTATGCTGTATCAAAGCGGATATCTGACAATAAAGGATTATGACCCTGAAACATACATATACACCTTGGATTTTCCTAACTTAGAGGTGAGAACAGGTTTTATCAAGGGGTTGATGAACACTTATTTGGGATTAGAAAAAGCCGACACTCAGGTAGGCTTTGCTCTGAAATTCTGGCAGGCACTGCGCAAGAACGACATAGAACTTGCACTACGAGAGATGAAAGCTTACATTGCAGGTCTGCCATACATCGAGGGCTTCAAGAAGAAACTCGAAGAGGTCAAGACTGCCGAAGGCTTCTACGAATGGACGTTCTACATCATCTTCTCGATGCTTAACGTCTATGTCCGCACGCAGGTGAAGTGCATCAAAGGTCGTATCGACATACTCATCAAGATGCCAGACACGATATATGTAATGGAGTTGAAACTGCATGGCACACCGCTATCTGCACTGAAGCAGATAGAGAGTGGCGACTATGGAGTGCCATACACCACCGACGGCCGCAAGATAGTCAAAGTCGGCATACGCTTCGACATGACCAAATTAGCAGTCAAGGACTGGAAGGTCAAAATGGAATAATCTCCGTAGAGAAGTAGTATATAAAATGTCGAAATCTCGATAAAAAAACGAGATTTCGACATTTTTTCTCACAACAATTAACACGCATTTGTGATGTCACGTTGTGGCGTAACCATATACCGATTTCGATTTAGTGCAGTTTACTGCCCTAAAAAATTACCATTTAGTGCAGTTTGCTACCCTGAAAAGTTACCGTTTAGTGCAATATTTTTATGAAAATCATGCCAGAGTCATATTTTTTTTGTAACTTTGCAGCGAATTAAATATTCAAGTGCATAATTGTTAATTAACACGAAATCAGTGATATGACAAATGTAGAACAGATATTGCGAGATCAAAGGGCAGAGTTGTATGATGTTGACTTTACCTCATACGTGACACGTAAAGAGGAAATGGAAATAGATTTGAATAGTCAGTTGGCTCAGATTGTAATAGGTGTGCGACGTAGTGGCAAGTCAACCTTGTGTCAGAAAGTCCTTGTCGAAAGTGGTGTCAGGTTTGCGTATGTCAATTGTGACGATGAGGCTATTGCCTCGATTTCATCTTCGGAATTGTTGAAATTGCAGGAAATCCTGTATGTCGTGTATGGAGATTTTACGCATCTGTTCATTGACGAAGTTCAGAATCTGGATAAATGGCCCCTTTTCGTTAATCGACTGCTGAGGCAGAAGATACATCTTGTCCTTACTGGAAGCAATGCAAATCTTTTGAGCGATGAACTCAGTTCGCATATTACTGGCAGGTATAACGAAATCCGTCTTTATCCATTTTCATTTTGTGATTATTGTGGTGCATTGTCTGTGGATCTCCAATCTCAGACGACCAAGGCGAAAGGGCTTCGCAGACAGGCTCTTCATGAATACTTGATGATGGGCGGTATGCCAGAGACGTTGCGCATGAAGCGTCAGGACAAGTATGTTCACGCTTTGTTGGATGCCATTATAAACAAAGACATCTGTCGTAGATACAAGGTACGTTATCAGAAAACATTGCAACAGATTGCAAATGGTCTTTTAGATAAAATATGCCAGGAGATAAACTATGCTGACGTGCAGAAAGACTACAACATTGCTTCTATTCATACTGCAAAAAACTATGTTTCTTATATTGACAAAGCCTATCTTGTCCGTCTTGTTCCGCGGTTTTCGTTTAAGAGCATCGAACGTCAGAATTCGCGGAAAGCGTATGCAATAGATACTGCCTTTATAACGAGTCACAACGAAGTTGTCCAACCCGAAAACTGGGGATGGAGATTGGAGAATGCCATAGCCATAGAATTATTTAGGCGAATGGAGTATTCTGATGAACAATTATTTTATATCCGTGAAAATCGCAATTATGAAGTTGATTTTGTCGTGGTCAACAGGGGTAAGGTTTGTGAGTTGGTGCAGGTGACATACAATTTCACCGACCCAAGTACAAAACTATACAATAGGGAGATTCGAGGTCTGGTAAAAGGGGCAAGGGCAACTAATTGCAACCAACTGACACTTGTTATGATGGATGGTGAACCGAAAGATGTGCAAGTTGAAGGTTATACAATACATTGCGTGTTGGCAGTCGATTGGCTATTACGGCAAAATAGTTGCAGAATATATAAAATGTCGAAATCTCGATAAAAAAACGAGATTTCGACATTTTCCCTTGCCCATCTCGGAAAAAATGCTACCTTTGCAGCGTCAAATGGGATTGGCTA
>JAKSNT010000007.1 GCA_024399575.1 Paludibacteraceae bacterium | reverse complement strand
CAAGGGCTTTCTGACACCCGAGAAATGCCATTTTTTCAGGCTTTCATACAACATTCTATACATAATACTGACAATCAGAGAGATAAATTGTTTTATTACACTTTTTCAACTGAATATTCAGTGTAACACAACACTTTTTCAACTGAATATTCAATACAAAACCACACTTTTTCAACTGAATATAGAACAATTCTAAGTCTGTGTAGAATCACGGAGCAAAGATACTACGATTTTTCAATATAGCCAAATGTTTTTGATTTTTTTTGATGGTTGTTTTTTGAAGCCAGATTCTTCGACCATCACTGTCTCAATATCACAGAAACATTGTCATAAATACAGGCAAAAATGTTGTCTCTTCATCTTTACGCATATCTTTGGCGTAAATGAGATATCGGTTACTGATACCGTTCTGTTTGGTTAACAAGCAATAACAGGTTATAAACAAACGCAATTAATGGAAGAAAAACTGGGGAATGATGGAAAAACGCAAAAAAAATTACAATATAATATTATAGAGGAACGAACTAATAAGTCGGTGGCATAATCAAGCGAAAATTCAACGAAATACTATTGAAGTCCTTTCGATACACTATCGATATTGGATTGTGAACTCGAATTGAACTCGAAAAAAACACCGAAAAATCGACTTCATATCGAGTTCACTATCAGTATTAGGAAGTATATGACACATGATTCGCACGAATCTCGATAAACCAACTTATTTATTATCAACACATAAACATTTTACATTATCGCAATTTATTAGATGAGAAAACAATCAAACTAGGGTATAGTCGATGGATATCTTCTGATATCGTATGACAAATAGTATTGGTGCGATAAATTACTCATATCGACCTGTAGAACAAAACTGAGGCGTTTCCCGGATAAAAAGGAAAACGCCTCGGTTTCAGTGGTTATCGTATTGCGATATGATTATTTCTGTACCCGGATGCGGGCATCAACGGCTACAACTCTATCTGCAGATCCGAGCAGTGGGTTGAGGTCCATTTCGGCTATCTCAGGAGCTGCCTGCACCAATGCTGATACTCTTGATACTGTTTCTGCAAATTTGTCTTCGTTTACAGGTTCCTGTCCGCGTACGCCTTTGATAATCTTGTAGCCACGAAGGTTCGAAATCATTGACTGTGCCTCTTCCTTGCTGATTGGAGCAAGCGATGCCTGTACGTCCTTCAGCACCTCGATGAAGATGCCTCCGAGACCACAGAGCACCTGATGACCAAATTTGGCATCTTTCGAAGCTCCGATGAATATCTCAGTTCCGTGGTACATTGGGCAGAGCTCGACAGCGTATGTGTCCTTAATCTTGATCAGACGGTCAAACTCCTTCTCGACTGTAGCCATGTCGTTCACGTTCAGAACAACACCACCTACATCGCTCTTGTGGACTGGTCCGCAAACCTTCATTACCAATGGGAATCCCATCTCCTTGGCTGCCTTGACAGCGTCTTCCTTGGTCTTGACTTCGTCGTTCTTCTTGCGGTCAACACCTGCTGCATCGAGCAATGCGTTGATTTCGCCTAACGAGAGATAGCCGTCCTTTGCATTGTCGATGACGCGACGGATGGCTGCAACGTCAATCTTCGGCATTTCGAGTTTCTCAGGCTGTGGCTTTGGAGTCTTCATGATCTTGCACAAAGCGTTGCCGAATACACATTCCTCTGAGAAGTTGATTCTGTGCTTGTTCTGAATGAAGTCGTCTATCTCCTCCTTGACGTTGATGATTGAAGGCAGGATAGGGTAGATAGGTTTCTTGCATGTCTTCATCTTCTCGTCGAGCAGTTTATATACCTCCCAGTTGCGGAACAGACCTGGCGAACCGAAGATTACGCACATTGCGTCGATATTGTCGAAGTCGTTCTCGCAAGCGTCGATGATGTAGCCGAGTTGCTCAGCTGTACCTGTGGCAAGGAAGTCGATTGGGTTTGCAACACTCGAACCTGCAAAGAGTTTGCCGAGGAGTGCCTGTGCCTTCTCGCCCGACAATGCAGGTACTTCGAGTCCTCCGTTCGACAATGTGTCGGTCAGCATCACAGCAGGTCCTCCTGCGTGCGTGATGATAGCCATGTTCTTGCCTTTCATCTCAGGGTGCATGAATATTGCGCAGACGTTGACCAGTTCCTGACGGTTCGAGCAACGTACGATACCTGCCTTGCGGAAGAGTGCGTCAACAGCAACGTCGGATGTCGCCAAGGCACCTGTGTGGGATGATGCTGCGCGACTGCCGGCTGACGAGCAGCCAGACTTGATGGCTGCAATCTTGCAACCCTTGCGGATGAGCGATGATGCGTGCTTGAGCAGTTTCTCAGGGCTGCCTATCTTCTCCATGTATATCATCTTGACGTACGACGATTTGCCTGGCACGTATGTCTCGTCCCAATATTCGAGCACATCCTCGATACCTATCTGTGCCGAGTTGCCCACTGCCCATACCGAATTGAAATGCAATCCGTTGGTCATGCCTATCTCCTTGATGAACACGGCAGTGGCTCCTGAACCAGTGACGAAGTCAACGCCCATAGGATCCAGCTGCGGAATAGGAGCGTCAAAAGCTCCTGTATAGTTCACGTTGAGGAATCCCGTGCAATTAGGGCCTATGAGTGAACCGCCCGTACGGCTGATGATGTCAACAATCTGACGTTCAATCTCGCCTCCCTCCTTGCTCTCCTCGCCGAAACCTGCCGAGATGATCACGAAACCTCCGCATTTCTTCTGGTTGGCGAGTACGTCAACTGTATGCAGACAGTATTTTGCTGCTATTCCCATCAATGCGCAGTCAACTTCAGGCAGGTCTTCTACCTGTTTGTGGCATTTGATGCCTTGAATCTCAGTCTCTTTTGGGTTGACTACATAAATCTGACCCTTGAAATTGCTGTCGAGAAGGTTTCTCAACAGTTTACCACCTGGCTTCTGCACGTCGTTTGATGCACCAATGACGGCAATGCTCCGTGGATTTAACAGTTTCTCTGAAATCATAATAGTATGTGTTTTTATTGTTTGTTATACAAAATAGAGTCTGTCGGTTGACATTCTCAAATATCTGTTCACGGCAAACAGTGTTGCCAACAGGTTGATGACAACACTGACGGTCACCATCACCACTCCTACAGGTATCATGACCCTCGGGTTAAACATGTCGGTGAAGTTGGTATATCCGTTCAGCTGAGTCTGTATGAACCATATAACGCCCATCAGCAGCAGGAACCCTATGACTGCACCTATGACTGCATTTATCATCGACCGTCTGACGAACGGTGCGAGTATGAACGAATCCTTAGCCCCAACGAGCCGCATGGTGTTGATGATGAAGCGTTTAGAATATATCGTCAGTCTTATGGTATTGTTGATGAGCACAACCGAGATGAATAGAAGAACAAGCACTGTTGAGGTCAGCAACCACATGAGCTTGTTCACGTTGCTGTCAACTGACTTGACAATGTCGTATTCGCATATTACGTCGCTAACTCCCTGGAATGCCTTGACTTTCGGTATTACCTCGTTCTTGATGCTGTTGGTGTTTGCATAGCTCTGCTTGAGTTTCACGTCGTAAGTCGCATTGACAGGATTTGTTCCTAACAGTAGGGTAGGGTCTTCGCCCAGCAATGTTATGAGGTCCTGCAGTGCGCTATCCTTGCTGATGTATTTCGTAGAGTGCACGAAATCGGCTGTCTGAAGGTATTTGTCGAGCCGTTTGAGATCCTGCTGACTGATGCTGTCGTCAAGCATGATTGTTATCCACATGTTCTCTTTCGTCTGGTTGGCAAATTCTGTGGTTGACCTCAGCAGCCACGTTATTAGCCCTACCATGAACAGCACCAAGGCAATGCTTATGTTGGATGTCAGATGCAGGTTAAAGAACGATGCTTTCTGTTTTTTCTCTATTTCTTTCATATATTTGGTTTTTTACTTTAAATCACTTGGCATTCTGAGGTCGCCTCTTGGCGACAACGATATGCATGTCACTTTCGGACCATCCGGCAGACATGAACGCTTGAACTGCTGTCGCCTGAAGCGTCGCCAAAAGGTGTCATACCATTTCGCTATTTCGCTTTCGCTGTATTGGTCTCTGAATGCAATCTTCGCCATCTCGATTATCTTCTCTCTGCCATAACCGTATTTCAATGTATAGAAAATGTAGAAGTCGTGCAATGGGTATGGTCCTACGAAATCCTCGGTGACCTGTCCTCCCTCCATAGGTACGAGTTCTGGCGATATCGGAGTATCGACTATATCCATCAGGCTGCAGCTGAGCTCTTTGTCGCTAATTGAACTCGCTATGTATTCTACTATCCTGCGTACTAACGTCTTCGGTATTCCGCAATTTATGCCGTACATGCTCATCTGGTCGCCATTGAATGTAGCCCAGCCGAGAGCCATTTCACTTAAATCGCCAGTACCCAAAACCAATCCGTTGTATTTGTTTGCGAGATTCATCAGTATGAATGTCCTCTGCCGTGCCTGTACGTTTTCGTATGTAGTGTCGTGGATCTCTTTGTCGTGACCTATTTGTCTGAAATGCAAGTCGCAGGCTTCGGATATTGGTATCTCGTGAGTGGTCACTCCAAGCCGCTTCATAATGGTGTGGGCATTGGTGTGAGTGCGTTCGGAAGTGCCATATCCAGGCATGGTGACTGCATGAATATGCTCAGGGCTTATGCCGAGCCGTCTGAATGTCTCGGTTGCCACGAGCAGTGCAAGTGTAGAATCCAATCCGCCAGAGATGCCGACAACGATGTTCCCGATGTGTGTGTTTTTCAGCTTTCGCATGAGCGCAGTGACCTGGATGTCAAACATTTCCTGACTCTGCTCATTTTCACTCCTCTCATTGCAGAAATATGGCGAAGGGGATATGTTGCGCTCAAGCTTTGTTGCTTTCACCTTGTTCTTGCATTTTACAATCCTCGGTTCAGGCATTTCGGCTACTGAATGCCAGAAGGTGTTGCAGCGCAGGCGTTCGGCTCTGATTCTGTCGATGTCGATGTCGGCAAATATCAATTTCTCGCCATCTGCGAATCTCTCGGTCTCTGCCAGCACATCTCCGCATTCCGCTATGCCAGCCTTGCCTGTAAACAGCAGGTCCGTTGACGATTCTCCGCCTCCTGCCGAACAATAGACGTAAGCCGCATTGAGTGCAGATGACTGGTGCCTGACGATGTTTCTCAGATGTGAATGCTTGTTCAGCACTTCGTCTGATGCCGACAGGTTCACTATTACCTCTGCCCCCATGAGCGCAAGCTTGTTGCTCACCGGTATGGGTGCCCAGAGGTCTTCGCATATCTCAATGCCAAAGATGAATTCACTTGTCTGTATCAAAGTCCCTTGACCGAATGGTACATTCTGTCCTGCTATTTCTATTTCGTCTGCTCCGATTGAGTCGCCAGAAGCGTACCACCGTTCTTCGTAGAATTCCTTGTAATTCGGTATGTATGTCTTTGGCACTGCGGCTATTATTTTCCCATTGTGTATCACGGCAGCAGCATTCAACAATAGTCCCCGCACCTCAATTGGAAGTCCGATGACGCCTATGATGTCAAGATCCCTTGTCTTGTCAACGAGCCATACGAGCGACTCAATGCATGAGTTCAGGACGAACCTGTATTGTATCATGTCGCCTATCGCATATCCTGTCATTGACAGTTCGGGAAATGTAATCAACTGTGCTCCTTGTCTGTCAGCTTTCCTCATCGCCTCAGCCATTAACTCCGCATTTTTCTGGCAGTCACACATTTCGGTATCAATTACCCCTGTTGCAATTCTTATGAAACCTTTATTGACCATAACCTAATAATCTTTTACAAATTCATTATCGCCTGAGCGATAGCCACACATGCTGCTATTACCAATATAGCGCCTGTGATATGATTCACTTTCTTCAGTCCCTTCTCGTTGAATGATTTGGCGAACGTCCCAACTATCCAGGTCAGTGTCATCCACCATAAAAATGCCCCTATTATGATGCTTATCACTGTTGCAATATCAACTATTACATTGTCAATCGCAAACAGGTGGAACTGCGCAAACAGTCCGATGAAAAGGAAAATAATCAGCGGATTGCTGAAACACAGTCCGAAAGCAGTCAGATAATCCCGCCAGTATGAGTCTTTCCTGACGTTTTTCAGTGCCGGCGACTGCTCAATGTCAGCACGTCTTCTGTTGAACGATTCCTCTGCTTTAGGCTTGGATTTTGACCTGAATATTATTATTCCGAATATTGCTATTACCACCGAGCCTATTATCTGGATTAGATACTGGTGCGCATCGATGAAATCAATGATGAAGTTCATTCCCAATCCTACCAGTATGGCATAAATTATGTCGGATGTGGTTGCACCGAGACCTGTGACGACACCATGCCATTTGCCCTTGCTGATGGTCCTCTGTATGGTGAGTACACCCAATGGTCCGACAGGTGCCGAAACGCATACCCCTACGAATAATCCTTTCAGTATTTCCTGTATAAATGTTCCTATCATAGTGTTTTCCAATCTATGGTGTTGTCGCGTCGGAACCATGTCATCTGTTTCCTTGCGTAGTGTCTCGTGTTGCGTTGCACGAGACGTATAGCCTCGTCGAGATCGTATTGTCCTTCGAAATAGCCGAACATCTCTTTGTATCCCACTGTGTTCAGTGCGTTCAGCTCTTTTAGTGGATAGACTGTCCTTGCCTCTTGTTCAAGACCTTGATCCATCATCTCAATGACTCTACGGTTTATCCGTTCGTACAGGTCCTCACGTTCGCGGTATATTCCTGTCTTTTCTATCTCGAAGTCCCTTTCCCTCTTTCTCCCCTTTCTCAGTTCTGTGAACGTTCCGCCTGTCTGTTCGCATATTTCAACGGCATGGACCACTCTTTTCCAGTTCCTGAGATCGACAATTCCGTAGTATTCCGGATCAAGCGTCTTCAGACGTTTTTTCATGGCATCAAGTCCCTCATTGCGGAACATCTCGCTGACATGTTCCCTGATGTCGTCGCTTATGTCGGGAATTGCATCTATTCCGTTGCATATTGCGTCGATGTACATCATTGAGCCTCCGCACATCACTGCATGCCCATGTTCTTTTATCTCGTTTTCGATTACTAACAGTGCGTCTATCTCGAACTGTCCTGCGCTGTAGTGTTCACTGATGCTTTTCGTCCCGACGAACCAATGCTTGATTTCCTGCATCATTTCCTTGGTCGGTGCTGCTGTCCCTATTGGTATCTCTCTGTATATCTGTCTTGAGTCGGCTGATATAATCCCGCATCCAAATTTTCGGGCAAGAGTCATGGCGTATTCGCTTTTGCCAGCTCCTGTAGGACCCAATATGACGTGTAGTATTCCCACCATTTGTCAGATGTCAATCTCGCTCATGTCAACCTCCGAAAACCCTTCCATGTCGAGCTCGTCATCGTTGTAGCCATCTTCACCGTACATGTCGTCGTCGAGAATGCTTCTGCCGCCTTTCTTGTTGTCCAAGGTGAAAAGGTCTTCCATCTTTACCTGTTTTGGTATTCTGCCGGTGAGTTTTGTGCATTTGGCTTTTTTCAGCGTGCCGCTTTTTATTTCACGTAACGACATATATAATCCTCTGTCGTTGAGTGTGTCGAAAATGAAGAGCATACGGTCACCTTCGTCCTGCATGAACTCTTCGAGAGTCGTATTTTCCATGACATACGTGTCCACGTCCGAACTGCTATCCATCTCGATAAGCGTTATTTCCTGATAACGCTCCCATTCGTCGTCGCAACTGAAGAATGATGTCATTTCATTGGTAGAATACTTTAGTTTGTTGATAATTAAGTCATTTAATTCCTTAAATGTAGTTGTTGCCTCAGCTTCTATTTCCATCTTGAAGTCATCAACTTCGTTCGACAGTAGTCCGATTCTATATATCATAATATCACCTATATTTTAATCTTGCAAATTTACAATAAATATTTGATATGGAATGACTTTTTTGAAAAAAAATCTGCACACACTCAATTTCTTGAATATGTGCAGACGGATAATAGTATCAATTAAAAAATTCATTCACTGATTTGTCTTTCGAACTTTCTCACTGTTTCGCAGAATGTAGGATTGACATCCATTTGGTTTTTAATGCATTTGCATGCGTAGATGACGGTGGTATGGTCTCTGTTGCCTATGAGGCTGCCTATTTTGGTCATCGATATGTTCGTCGTAGAATTGGCGAGATACATAATTACCTGTCTTGCTTCTGATAGCTTGCGGTTGCTGCGTCTCGAACAGATGTCTTCTTTCGTGAAACCGTAGGCATGACCGATGATGTCGTATAGCCTTTCTATTTGAGTCTCAGAGTCCATTGGCTTTGATTCTGCGGTCTTGCCTATTATCTTCTCAGCCAATTCGACATTAATGTCGGCATTGAGGAAAGTCGAGTGTGCCAGTATAGATGCCAGTGTGCCTTCAAGTTCCCTGACGTTGGTTGTGACGTTACGTGCCACATAGTTGACAACTTCCTCATCTATGCTGAGTCCATCAATGCATATTTTGTGGTTCAGGATGTCTTTCCTGAGTTCATAGTTTGGCCTTTCTATTTCTACTGACAGTCCCATCTTGAAACGGGTGACGAGTCTCTCTTCCATTCCTTCGAGTTCACCTGGTTTCTTGTCGCAGCAGATGATTATCTGTTTACCAATCAGTAAAAGGTGGTTGAGTATATGGAAGAATGTGTTCTGAGTCCCAGGCTTGCCTATGAATTCCTGTATGTCATCCAATATCAGTACATCTACACTTTGGTAGAAGTTGATGAAGTCGTTTATCTTATTGTTGACTCTCGCATCCTGGAATTGTATCTGGAATAGGTGTGCCGACACGTATATTACGCGTTTGCGTGCGTATCTCTGTTTTATCGCTATTCCTATGGCATTTGCCAGATGCGTCTTGCCTACGGCAGGTGCTCCATAGATGAATATCGGATTGAATACAGATTCGCCTGGATGTGCTGCTATGTTGAGTCCTGCACAACGTGCGAGCTTGTTGCTGTCGCCTTGTATGAAGTTGTCGAATGTGTATTTAGGGTTGAGGTGGCAATCGAAGTCAGTGAGATCCTCAGCAGAATTTTTCGTAGCCTCGGTCAGGGCAAATCCCTGTGGTGTGTTTTCTATTGTTTTCCCGACTGTAGTAGGCATTGTTATATCGCCTCCGTTGTCATGGCGGTTTCTGACAATGGTTATCTTGTAGAGCAACCTGATGTTCGGACCTATGACTTTCTCGATTGATTTTCGTATGAGGTCAGCGAAACATTCTTCTATATATTCATAGAAAAACTGAGATGGCACCTGCAGCAGTAAATCCTTCCCGTCGAACTTTATAGGTACGATTGGCATGAACCATGTCTTGTAATGATCCTCGCTGATGTTGTCTTTTATTATTGACAGACATTCGTTCCAAAGTTGCTGATGTCTTTCCACTTTTTTCTTCTGTTTTGCGACTGCAAAGGTACGAACAAAATTTCGCAACAGAAAACCTTGGTTTTTTGTTGCGAAATTTATAATATGCTTATTTTCAAATGCTGTTTATTTCTATCTATCCTTAATTGTCTATTCTTTATGCTATTTTTTGATAATCATCTGATTTATAATTATATTTTATCTGTTTTTGCAGTCTTGTTCCTTCAAATTTTTTGAAAATCAACAACTATATTTTTTACTCTTTTTTATCAATTGAGATTCGGTCGCAACGTTACTTTTTCTTTTTTTCTGACCCTCCGAACAGCGAGAAATGTACGTATTTCTTAGGGTTTGCTTTTAAATCTACGACCAGTGCGTTGACACTCCCAATCGTGGTGTTTATACTGTCATAAAGCGAGTGATTTGTCAATAATTGTCCGATAGTGCCTTCAGACGAGTTGAATTTGCCTGCAATTTCCTGTACGTTTTGGATGGCAGTATCTATTCCGAGCATGATGCGTTTATAGTCTGCCTCGTTGAGTTGTTCGGAAATGTTGTTGATGTTGGCGAGTGTCTTGTCGGCTTTGCTGATGACTGGTGGTATCTCGACATTCATCATGTAGTCAAGTCTCTTTGACGTGCTTTTTAGGTCGCTAGTGACAGCCTCTATATTTTCAAGGCTATGTGCTATTTCGTCTGAATTAAGCAGCATGTTGACTGATACTATTGCTGAATCGACATGTCCGATAGTTGTCTGCAATGATGGGACGACCTCAGCGAGGGCTCCTACGAGTCCTTTCTCGATGTCGGTCGGCAATGTGTCTCCTGACGTGTAATGTCTGCTCTCAGTGCCTAATATGAGGTTTATTCCCTTTCCTCCGAGCAGGCTTGCATCGTAAAGGTTTGCCATGCTTCCGGCTGGCAACTCAATGTCATCGTTGATGATTATCTCGACCAAGAACGGATGCTGTTTCTTGAAGTCGTATTTGATGTCTTTGACCTGTCCGACTTTGTAGCCTTTAATATATACACCGTTCGATACTACCAGTCCGTCAAGATTGTCATATACGAGGTAGTAGGTGTTGGTTGGCGAGAACAGGTTGATTCCTTTTAGGAAATTTATGCCATATACGAACAATGCGAGTGCTACAACGAATGCTATGCCTATTTTAAGTTCTTTGTTGTGTTTCATGTCTATGTCATTTTAATGGTTTTCTATTATCGTTAGTGAACATTACGAGGAATGCGTCTTTATATACTGTCTGTACCTGCTTGAGGAGTGCCTTGGCCTCTTCGTAGGTCTTGCAGTTTCCGCAGTAGTATTTATAGTATTTTCCATCTTTTGCACATTTGTAGGTGCCGAATTTCTTAATATTTTTCACGTGTTGGTCATTGTCGTCCAGTTTATTGCCTATGGCGAAGCACTGCACGCAGTATATTGTTTCTTCCGTCTTTGCTGGCTCTTCTTTCTTCACAGGTTCCTCTTTCTTCACAGGTTCCTCCTCCTTTACTTCTTTTTTTGCGGGTTCTTCCTTTTTTGCGGGTTCTTCTTTCTTTACTTCTTCTTTCTTTGCAGCCTCTTCCTTTTTCATTCGCTTGTCGTATTCATGTTTGTATTTGACAAATGCACGATATATTCCGTTAGCCAATGCTTTCTGGTTGTCTTTGTTGCCGATGTATGTCTCTTCCGTAGGGTTTGTCACGAATCCTACCTCTATGAGAATACTTGGCATCTTTACCTGATGCAAGACCCAAAATCCTGCCTGTCTCACGCCTCTGTCGTATCTTTTCATAGAGGTGAATTCTTTCTCGACTAAGTCTGCCATCATGATTGACTGGTCCACGTACGTGCTCTGCATAACCTCAAACATTATATATGAGTCTGGCGAAGTGGGGTCGAATCCCTTATATACCTCTTTGTCGTTTTCGAGCAACATCACCGAGTTCTCGCGCTTTGCTACATCGAAATTGGCGTTCGTCTTAGCAAGACCGAGCGTAAAGGTCTCTGTCCCGAAAGCAGCTTTCGATTCACAGGCGTTGGTGTGTATGGAAATGAACAGGTCACCGTTTGCCTTGTTGGCAATGGCAGGACGTCCCTGCAGTGTTACGAACACATCTGTGGTTCGTGTATAAACCACATTCACGTCATCGAAATTATCGTCGATGAGTTTTCCTAATGCTAATGCCACTCCGAGGTTTACGTCCTTTTCGAGCACTTTGTTTCCTACTGCTCCAGGGTCGTTTCCTCCATGACCTGCATCAATGACTACTACGAAATCTTTTGCTCCAACAACTGTGACCATGGCAATCATTATTATTGCCGCTACTATTTTCCTCATATTTAAATTATGCATAATCTTTCAACTTGCAAAGGTAATCAAAAAAATTGTTTTTGCATCTCTTTTTATGAAAAAAGTATTCACAATAATATTGTACCCGATTTATTTTGTATTGTGAATTATAGGTTGTAATTTTGTAGATTGTATTGTAATATGGGATAAAGTGGACTATTGTTTTGAATAACAATCTGATAGTACATATAGTGTGCGCTCTGGTTGCATGCTTTTGCTGCTCGACTGTGGCGAAAGCTGGCTCTGTGTCGGTTGTTGGTGATACTGCCGGAACACTTGCTGATACTGTCGTTTCTGTTAGCCGTGTCCCTGTTGATTCGCTTGAAAGGGATTCCGTACAGCCGGATTCTGTCGTCACTACTGTGAAACCAAATGGGTCAAAGACACGTATTGAGGCTGATGTCCGTTATTCTGCGACAGATTCAATTGTTTTCTATGCTAATGGTACTGGCTACCTGTATCATAATTCGAAAGTAGATTATCTCACCCCGAAAACTATGGCTCTTGAGGCTGATTATATCTGCATCAAGATGGATAGTTCTACGGTTTATGCCACTGGCGGTGTCGATTCTGTCGGCGAACCTATCGGGTTGCCTGTCTTCCACGATGGCAACGACCAGTACCAGTCGAAGTTCATGATTTATAATTTCAATACCCGTCGTGGCTATGTCCGTGGCGTGGTGACACAGCAGGACGAGGCATACGTGGTTTCCGACGAGACCAAACTTCTTGAGGATCGTACTGCCTATATGCGAGGTGGACGACTTACGACATGCGACCTTCACGACCATCCTCATTTTTACATGCAACTGACCAAGGCCAAGATGAAACCTAACTCTTTCCTTGCTGCTGGTCCTGCCTATTTTGTCATTGGCGATGTGCCTCTCCCTATAGCTATTCCTTTCGGTTTCTTCCCTTTCACCGAGAAGAACACTTCGGGTATCATCATGCCTACGTTCGGCGAGGAGCTTGACCGTGGCCTCTTCCTCAAGAATGGTGGCTATTACTGGGCAATAAACGACTATGTGGACCTTGAGGTGGTCGGCGAACTCTATACCAAAGGTACTTGGGCTGTAACCCTCAATTCCAATTATGCCTTGCGTTACAAGTTCTCAGGCAACGTCAATATAGCCTATCGTGAGGATGTCACAGGCGAAAAGAACATGCCAGACTATTCGAAAGCGCAGAATCTCAAGATTTCGTGGCGTCACCAGCAGGATTCTAAGGCTTCGCAATTCTCGTCGTTTTCAGCCAACGTCGATTTCACCACCTCTGGATACGACCGTTCCAACGTCAACAACTACTATGACCCTGTCGAGCAGTCCAAGAATATTACGAGTTCGTCTATCAACTATACCCAGCGTTTCCCTGACAGCAAATGGAGCATATCGCTGAATGCCTCGCTCTCGCAGCGTACAGCCGATTCTACCATCTCATTGACTCTTCCTTCGCTGACTGTCAATCTATCGCAGATATATCCATTCAAGCGCAAGAAGCCTATCGGAAAGGAACGTTGGTACGAGAAGATTTATCTATCATACAACATGACTGCCAACAACCGTATAGATTGCAAGGAGAAGGATTTCCTTCATTCCAATTTTCTTCGCGACTGGAAGAATGGTGTGAAACATAACTTTAATATCGGTGCTGCCTATACTTTCTTCAAATATCTCAATTTCAATGTCGGTGCCTCTGCTAACTGGCGGTGGGCTTTCTCAGCCGTCAACCGAGACTGGAATATGGCTGCCCAGCAGGAGGTAATGGATACTACATACGGTTTCTACAATATCTACGATTTCAATGTAAACGCTTCGCTTTCAACCAAGATATATGGTTTCTGGACACCTATTCGTAAACTTTTCGGTGATAATGTTGACCGCATACGCCATCTGATGACCCCTAAGGTGTCTTTTGTCTATCATCCTGATTTCGGCGACGAAAAGTTCGGAATGTACCGTTCGTACGAGAAACTCATCCTTGACCAGACATCCCGTACTCCAATTTCCCACCAGACCGTAAAATATTCTCCATATTCAGGCAACATCTTCGGTGTTCCGGGACAGGGAATATCGTCTTCGTTGCAGTTCTCGCTCGACAATAACGTTGAGATGAAAGTCCGCGACCGCAAGGACACCACTGAACTCACCTACAAGAAAGTAAGCCTCATTGACCTTTTTAGTCTTGGATGGGGTTATAATTTCGCTGCAGATTCAATGAACTGGAACGACCTCTCTGTTCGTCTTCGTCTTAAATTTTCGAAATATTTCACTTTGAACCTCAGTACCTCGTTCGACCCTTACAGATGGAAGAAGACTGAGTCAGGTTCAATAGTCCATACCAACGATTTGCACTGGAAACATCACGAGCCTATGCATTTTACAGGTTTTGGTACGACTTTCTCATATACTTTCAACAACAGTACCTTCAAACATAAGGACAAGAATGCCGAGGAAAAGGATCCGAATTCAGAGGGAGATGTCGAAATCGACCCTGCTACAGGCAAGCCTAAGGATCCAAATGTCGAAATAGATCCCGTTACGGGCAAACAGAAACATAAATTCAGCGACAAAGACAAGAAAAAGAAGATGGATGCAGATGCCGATGGCTATGATAAACTTGATATACCGTGGTCGCTGACCGTCTCATATACGTTTAATTATAAGGAGTCGCGTAGGGCTGAGGACTTCGACCCTGTACATTATTATTATAAATTGCGATATACGCACAACCTTTCTCTCAATGCTTCCATCACTCCTACGCCTAAGTGGCATGTCTCGATGAACGCATATTTCGACCTAACTGCCAAGAAGGTCACATCCATGACAATGTCTGTTGACCGCGACCTCCATTGCTGGCGTCTCTCAGCCTCAATCTCGCCTGTCGGACTCTACAAATCGTTCCTCGTAACAATAGGCATCAGTGCCAACATTCTCAAGGATGTCAAGTATGAGAAACGTTCTGATTCTTCATCCAATGCACAGTTCCTTGATAACAAATAAATCGTTAATATATGAAAATTGAAGACAAGACTCTTGTGATTCTGCAGTATCAGTTGCAGACAAAAAACGAAGAAGGCAATCTCGAACTATGGGAGGAGACATCTCCAGAACAGCCGCTGCGGTTCGTACAGGGCATGGACATGATGCTCCCTGCCTTCGAGCGTAATCTTGCAGGTCTCACTGAAGGTGACACATTCGAATTTATGATTCCCGTGGCTGATGCGTACGGTGAATATAGTGAAGACGACGTCATCGACCTCCCTAAAAATCTGTTTCTAATAAATGGCAAGTTTGACGGTACCAAAATTATGGCTGGTGCCATTGTCCCTCTTGTCGATTCTGAAGGCAACCGCTTGAATGCCGAGGTCGTCGAGGTGAAGGAGAACGAAGTCCGTGTTGACCTCAACCATCCTCTTGCTGGCGAAGACCTTTATTTCAGTGGCAGGATCATCTCTGTCACCAAGCCTTCCGACGAAGAACTGAACGAACTGCTTCACCCTCACCATTGTCATGGTTGTGGTGGCGATTGCTCTGATGATTGCTGCTCTTCGTGCCATGGCTGTCACGATTGATATAGTATGAACAACTCATTTGGCGAGCATCTTGTCCTGACCACCTTTGGTGAGTCTCATGGACCTGCTGTAGGTGGCGTGCTTGATGGCTTTCCTTCGCGGTTCAGGATTGATTTTGATAGGGTAGTGGCGGCTCTTGCGTCGCGTGCACCTTCAGGTGCGGCTACTGAAACTTCACGTCGCGAACCTGACGAAGTAGAATGGCTTTCTGGTATTCTCGACGGAGTGACCCTCGGCACACCGATTGCTTTCATCGTGCGCAATCTTTGCCAGTATCCAGAGGATTACGATGCCTTGCGTCATGTCTATCGTCCTTCTCATGCCGACCTTACCTATGACCTCCGCTATGGCATACGCGACCCTCGTGGTGGCGGACGTGCCTCTGCACGCGAGACTGTGGCACGTGTCGTTGCAGGTTCGCTTGCCGAGCAGTGGCTGGAACAGACTCTGGGTGTTAAAATCGAGACTACAGTCATTGTGCCTGACAATATCCCTGATGGTGATTCTGTCGGCAGTGCCGTCCGTTGTTCGGTCGTAGGTATGCCTGCTGGCAAAGGCACACCTGTGTTCTCCAAACTTCAGGCACGTCTGGCTGATGCCATGTTCTCAATCCCTGCCTGCCGTTCGTTCGAATATGGCTCGGGAGCTGCTGCTCTTGGCATGTCAGGTTCTGCGCATAACGACGAAATGGAGTATAGAGACGGCAGCCTCTGCTTTCTCTCGAACCATGCAGGAGGAATATTGGGAGGGATTTCTACAGGCGAGGAGATTATGTTCAATGTCGTTTTCAAGCCTGTACCATCTGTCTCGCTGCCTCAGCATACTGTGACCGATGATCGCCAAAATGTATTATTAGTAATATCAGGTCGTCACGACCGTGTCATTGCCCCTCGTGCAGCGGCAGTGGTCCGTTCGATGACAGCCCTGACTCTTATGGATCAAATTATATGAACAATGCAAAGTGGGCAATAATAGTAAACTACACGGCAGGAACGCGTCGTCTGAAAAGCCAGTGGAAAAGCATAGCCTGGAGTCTGAAGAATGCAGGTATCGATTTCGCGCATTTCAGCACCGAATATGCAGGACATGCTATTGAACTTGCCCGTAATCTCCTTGAAAATAAAGGTTTTCGCAAGTTTCTCATAATGGGTGGTGACGGCACTCTCCACGAGGTGGTGAATGGAATATTCTCGTCAGACGTTGCCGATAAATCCGATGTGTCGCTGGCATTGTTGCCTTGTGGTACAGGCAATGATTGGGCTCGTTATTGGGGCTTGTATCGTGACAAGACTGATATAGTCTCGATTCTCCGCAATCCCCACTGTCAGCGTGTCGATATAGGCTGTCTTTCGTACATGACAGGCACTGAACAGCGTCGCGAGTTCTTCCTCAACGGTCTCGGCATGGGGCTTGACTCGGAAGTGGTATATTACACCAACAAACTGAAGAAGATGTTCGGCGGACACTCCTGGCTTTATCTTTTTTCAGCCATCACTGCTGCATTCACTCACCGCTCGTCCGAAATGACCATATCGTCAGACGACGGCGATTCGCTTTCGGCAAAGATATATACAGTCTCTGTTGGCAATGGCTGCTATTCCGGCGGCGGTATGAAGATGAACGACGGTGACCCGACTGATGGCAAGATGTATGCTACAGTCGTGCCAAATCCTTCACTTCCAAATCTTCTATCAGGACTATCCAAACTTAATGGTGGTCATATCTACGAGATGGATATTGCTCATTCTTTCTCTACACCGCATCTTCACCTGCATACCCTGCGTCCTCAACTTTTTGAGGTTGATGGAGTGATTGTTGACGCACGTGCCGACTCGAAGCGTATCTCTTCTGCCATCACCGAATATGATATTTCGATAATTCCTTCTGCCATCAGCATGATATATTGATTTAAGCTCAGGCAAACCCTTATTATGCCTCCACTATTCGGTAGAGGCATAATAAGGGTTTGCCTTATCCTGAAATATGTTTGACACAAACCATTTTCTAAAAAAAATAAATATTCACAAGGTGATAGATTAATGAAAGTTAATGTTGAAAAATATTTAGTACTATGTGATACAAGGTACTAAAATTATTCGTAACTTTGCAGGCGAAATAAAACAACTGACTATGGCAACAAATGTTTCGGATAATTTCAAAGCTCAGATGCGCAAGGGTTTCCTCGAATACTGCATCATGCTGCGTCTTTCGATTTCCGAGGCTTATGCTTCAGACATCATGAAGACGTTTGCCGATGGCGGTTTCGTAATCGTTGAAGGCACACTCTATCCGCTCCTCACTCGGTTGAGAAACAACGGATTCCTTGCATATCGCTGGGAGGAATCGACTCAGGGTCCTCCACGGAAATACTATTACCTCACATCCGAAGGCCGTTCAATGCTCGATGAGATGGAGGAATCGTATGCTGAAATAAATAATGTGATTAATCATATAAAATGTAGTTTTAGGGATAAATAATACGTCTTACTGATATGAAAAAGACTTGTACAATCAATCTCAACTCTTCGGTCTATAATATCGACGAAGATGCCTACGAACGTTTGAACTCGTATCTTGACGATGTGCGTTCACGCCTTGAAGCCAACGAGGCTGACGAGGTGATGCAGGACATTGAGGCGCGTATAGGTGAACTGTTCACCGAACAACTCGCCAATAGCCGTAACGTTGTGGAGATGGCTGATGTTGAAGCCGTAACAGAACGTCTCGGCTCGCCAGATTCGTTCGGCCCTATGGTTGAACAGACTCATGATGAGTGTAAACCCAATGACCTTCGTCGTACGCTCTATCGCGACACTGACCATAAAATTGTAGGTGGCGTTTGCTCGGGTATTGCGTGGTTCATCGGCTGGGACGCAACATGGGTACGTCTTTTTATGGTGCTGCTGTTGTGCATCTCGTCTGGTACTTTGTTCATCATATATATATTGTTCTGGCTCATTGTCCCTGAGGCATGTACCATAAGCCAGAAACTCGAAATGCGGGGCATCGAGCCTTCGCTGAAGAACATCTCGGAATATTCCCGTTGCAACCCCCAGCAGGAAACCTGCCGGCAGAGCAACGGAACGCTCTTGACCTGCTTGAAGGTATGCGGTTATCTGCTGCTGATACCTTTAATAATTGTTGTTGCTTTAGTTGCCATTGCAGTGATTTTAGGATGTGTAGTTGCTTTTGCAGCCCTGTTGGACTGCAATGTTCCTTTGAGTTTTCCTGATGTGTTCACAGGCATTGAATGGGGATATTTCGCTCTTTATTGCCTCATTTGCCTTTTTGTCATAGTTGTGCCTATAGCTGCTCTCTGCCGCTACGTGGTGCGCAAGATACGCAACGACCGCTCGGTCATTGAAAGGCGTAAGGTGCTCGGCTGGACGGCGGCATGGATTATTGCTCTTCTTACAGTTGTCGGTATTTCAGCCTACTATGCCCGTACAGGCAAGTTTCGCGACATCGTGGAATACGGAGTAGTTGCCAACGGCGTTGAGAATATTGTCGATGAGTATTCAGACTCTTTCACCGAGGAGAGGCTGGCTGGATATACATTTCGTGGTATAGAGACTTCGGCAGGCATGTCTGTTGAACTGCTGCCTGACACGATGAGTTATGTCGTGGTGACCTCATCGTCTGTCGCAATGCGCAACATCTCTACCTCAGTCTCTGTTGACAGCATTCTCTGTATCTCACCTTCGGGCAGGTTGAGCAGTGCGCATGTAGTGGTACATCTTGCAAATCCGTTGTGCAGCATCGAGGCTTCGAGTGGTGCAGATGTCGAGGGGGTAAATCTCCAGTCTGACAGTATAGTGATATGCACGTCGTCAGGCGCAACGATTGATCTTGACAACGTTGCTTTCGGTTCTGTGGAAGCCCACGCATCGACGGGAAGCCTGATTGACCTCTCAGGTCACGCAGTTTCAATGAGGTCAAAGAGTTCTACAGGAGGTTATGTGAATTCAAAAAAACTTGTCATAAATAAGAAATGAAAAAGATTTGTGTTTTTCTGTCGCTTGTTTTCGTATGCCGCATAGCTTCCGCATACGACTTGAAAGGCGTTGTGCGCGATACTGCCGGGAATGGGGTAGCGTTCGCCACTGTGTCACTGATGCGTGCCGATAGTAGCCTTGTCAGTGGTGCGATAACCGACGACGATGGCTCGTGGTCGCTTACATCTGTCGATAAGGGGAGATATATCGTAAGCGCCTCGTTCATGGGTTATGAGCGTTCGGATCGTCAGCTGTCGGTATCTGCCAGCATGAACAATGTAGATTTCGTACTTCGGGAAGAGGCTACTGCCCTTGCTGAAATCGAGGTCGAGACTAAGCGCCCACTCGTTGAGCGACATATCGACAAATTGGTCATGAACGTAGCTGAATCGCCTCTTGCTATAGGAAGCAACGGTGAGGACCTGCTAAAGAAAGCGCCAGGAGTAAACGTTGACAAGGACGGAAATGTGACCGTAAACGGCCGTTCGGTGGAGGTCTATGTGAACGACAGACCTTCGTATATGAGTGGGGACCAGTTGAAGGCAATGCTTGACGGAACAGACGGAAACACGATTGACAAGATTGAGGTCATCACAAACCCTTCGTCAAAGTATGACGCTGCCGGTCAGGGTGGTATAATCAACATAAAACTCCGCAAGAACGCTACCAAGGGACTGTTCGGTACTGTATCTGCCCAGTATGGCGGCATGTATTTCAAGAGCATCGGCAAATACCTGAACGACGATCGCGTTTCGCTGAACTTGAACTACCGTACGGACAAGACTTATACAAACATCAGCATTTTCCAGGCTTTCGGACAGTTCGCTGGCATCAGCGAAAGCACTACCAAACAGAATGTCGCAGGGAAAGAGATGGTCTTCAAGTCGCGTTCGCAATTTGACGATGTCAACTTCCAATACTACATGCTCCGTGTGTCAAACGATTTCATGATTGACGACAAGAACACCCTCGGTTTCATCTTCCAGTCGCCTGTGATGCTGTCAAACATGAACATACCAATGTCTAACAATGAGTCGGTAACAACCATTGACGGCATAGAGACCGAGCATTCGCAGAGTTCGCTCAACAGTAAGATGTATTCGCCACAACATACTGCCAACCTGAACTATACACATGTGTTTGACCCAAACATAGCTCGCGAACTTACGGTGAATATCGACTATAACCGCAACAATTCGTCGAGCGTTCAGGCGAATGCCTATAAATATCTTGATGGTTCAAACCTTGCGCTGAATATAAACAATCATCAGATTCTCGACCTTTACTCAGCAAAGATTGATTTCCAGACGCTATTCTGGCAGACAGCTATGCTCGAATGCGGTGCAAAATGGGCTATGACCCGTACACGGAACACGATGATAACAGATTCGATTGGCATTTCTGAAAACAACGAAACACGTTTCGACTATCAGGAGCAGATTGCCGCTCTTCACATTTCGGTGGGCAAGCAGTTCAATCAGCACTGGAGCGCAAAACTTGGTTTGCGTGGCGAGATGACCTATTCACGTGGCAACTGGCTCACACTCGACACTGTAACAGGAGGAAAGCCATATTTTAACCTCTTCCCGACAGCTTACGTGGGATATGCGCCTACCGAAAAATGGAGCATGTCTGCTTCATATACGCGCCGTATCGGTCGTCCAAACTATTACCAGCTGAATCCCTTCGTAAGGTATGAAGAGGCTCATTCATTCGAGGTTGGAAATCCAGAACTGAAACCTGATTTCAGCAATATGGTGCAACTGACATTCGCCTACTCGCGCTATGTCTCGCTGACCTTCGACTTCAGCAACGTAAAGGATATGCGCTCATCGGAGAGTAGTATTCTGCCAAACGGCGACCTCATGAGCACATACTCGAATTTCGGTTCTTCGACCAGCCATTCGATGACCCTTGCTGCTACCGAGGTCCCTATCGTACATATCAAGTCAACCGACCGTACATGGCTCACGATGACGCTCAACGCCACGGCAAGTCACGAGATAAACCGTTCAGGCTCCTATGCCCGCAAATCGTGGACAGGGTCGGTGTATGGTTCTCTGACTGCAGACCTGCCTTCGGATTGGAAAATATCGTTTGATGCCTACTGGAGCGCACCAAGGGATTGGGGTTATTACAATATGAGCGGAAATGTATATACCAGTCTTGCAGTCAAGAAACAGTTGTTGAAAAAGACGCTGACCATCGGTCTCACGGTAAGCGACCTTCTCCGCTCGTCGTTGTACGAGATGAATTACCAGGGAGATGCCGACCTCAAATCGAAATCCGATTATTGCCAGCAACGTATCAATCTTTCGCTTTCGTATAATTTCGGTAAGGCAGAATATCATAAATACCGTCGTGTCGGTAACATCGATGAGAGTTCGCGCATGGGTTCCGGCGAAGGCTCGATGGGCGGCGGCATGGGCAAATGACGGAATTGTTTTTTGTTTTTTAGTTATAAATTACACAAAGAAGCCGGTGACTCGTACACGAGTAAACCGGCTTCAGTTTGTCATATATTCATGCGAGCGTCATTCGCCGCCGAACTGCATAAGGTAGGCTTTGATGAAAGCGTCGATGTCGCCATCCATCACTGCTCCGACGTTGCTGGTCTGGTATTCAGTGCGGTGATCCTTGACACGACGGTCGTCGAACACGTATGAACGTATCTGTGAACCCCATTCAATCTTCTTTTTGCCAGCTTCGACGCGTGCTGTCTCCTGACGGCGTTTCTCAAGTTCGAGGTCGTAAAGTTGCGAACGCAGCAGGCGCAAGGCATTCTCGCGGTTCTTAGGCTGGTCACGAGTTTCGGTGTTTTCAATGACAATCTCGTCCATTTCCTCAGTCAAAGGATTCTTGAATTTGTAGTGCAAACGCACACCTGATTCAACTTTGTTGACGTTCTGACCGCCAGCTCCCGACGAACGGAAGGTATCCCATGAAAGGTTGGCTGGATTGATTTCTATCTCAATCGTGTCGTCAACCAACGGAGTGACGAAAACAGAGGTGAAAGAGGTCATTCGTTTGCCTTGGGCATTGTATGGCGAGACACGTACAAGACGGTGAACACCATTCTCGGATTTTAGATATCCGTAGGCATAATCTCCTTCAATCTTGATGCTTACACTCTTGATGCCAGCCTCGTCACCTTCGAGAATGTTGGCAATTGACGACGTGTAGCCTTGATTCTCAATCCATCTTAGGTACATGCGCATCAGCATCTGTGCCCAGTCCTGTGCTTCGGTGCCACCTGCACCAGCTACTATCTTCAGTACTGCACCGAGTTTGTCCTCCTCCTTGCGGAGCATGTTTTTCATCTCTAATTCCTCAATCATGGTGATGGCATGGTTGTAAGCCTCATCAACCTCAGCCTCGCTCATGGCATCTTCCTTGAATAGTTCGAGTGCCGTCTCAACGTCATCGACTGCCTCAGCCACTTTGTTGTATCCTTCAATCCAGAACTTGATACCCTTCACGAGTTTCATCTGTGCTTCAGCACGTTTCTGGTCAGTCCAAAACTCGGGTGCCTGTGTCTTGAGTTCTTCTTCCTCAAGCTGGATTCGTCTCTCATCTATATTGAGGTATTTACGGAGGGAATCAACCCTGTCGTGCGCTTCTTTTAATTGATCTGCAGTAATCATGCCTTTGGATATTTTCTGAACCAACTTGATATTTTCAGTCTCACTACTCCGAAAAGTGCTTCAGAGAAGATGCCTCCAGACATTTTCGACGTGCCTTCAACGCGGTTTACGAATACGATTGGTACTTCGACAATCTTGAATCCGCATTTGTATGCTGTAAACTTCATTTCAATCTGGAAAGCATAGCCCTTGAATTTGATTTTGTCAAATTCGATTGTTTCAAGCACTCGGCGCCTATAGCATTTGAAACCTGCAGTAGTGTCGGCTACAGGAAGACCTGTCACGCAACGTACGTATTTCGATGCGTAATAACTCATCAGTACACGTCCCATAGGCCAGTTGACTACATTCACGACATTTCCAACATATCTAGAACCTACAGCCACGTCAGCACCACCAACGGCACAGGCATCGTACATTTCAATCAGTTTATCGACAGGGTGCGAAAAGTCAGCATCCATTTCGAAACAATATTCGTAGTCGTGTTCCAGAACCCACTTGAAACCGCAGATATAAGCTGTGCCAAGTCCGAGTTTTCCGCTTCGTTCGATTAGGTGCAGCTCTTCGGCAAATTCGCCTTGCAGACGTTTGACGATTGCGGCTGTCCCATCAGGCGAGCCGTCGTCGATTATCAAGATATGGAATTGCTTTGGCAATGCAAAGACAGCTCTGATGATTTTTTCAATATTTTCCTTCTCGTTGTAAGTAGGAATGATTATTACACTGTCACTTTTCATATTTTTTTCTGTTTGTTTATTCAGTTTTGTCGGCATATTTCCAACGGCGGTGCGACCACAGGTATTCGCCAGGCTGTTTGCGTATGTCAGTTTCAAGCAGGTTGAAATAAAGTTGAAGAAGTTTGTTTTCCTCAATCTGTGACGCATCATCACAGAGTTTCTCAATCTCGACAGAGTAGCGCATCCAGCCATGCCGTTTCATGTGCAGGTATATTACCGGCATCCTGAGGCGTGTGGCAAGTTTCACCCACCCGTCAATTGCAGGAGTCTTGATACCGAAAAAATCTACCCAACCACATCCGTATGGCGAGTGAGGCGATTGGTCGGTATTGAAAGCAAAGAGTATTGGACGCTCACTGCGGCGACCGAGCCATACAATGCGTTTCGCAGCCTCTTTATGTTCTATGCTCCGAAGACCGAAACGCTCACGTATTCTTTGGAACATACGGTCGAAGAACTGGTTGTGCAATTGCTTATAGAGTGCATAGCTGTCGAAAGTCGTGGTCCACAGAGGAACTGATGCTGTCAAGTCCCAATTGCACTGGTGACCGAAAACGCATATCTGGTGTCCTCGTTCACGAGCCACAGCATCTGCAACCTCCATGTTTTCGTATTTCAGAATTCGCTTCATCATCTTTTTTGAGCAGAATGACATCGTCAGCGATTCTAAAAACAGATTCACGAAATGGTGGTAGAAATCACGCTCGATATCGTTCCGTTCGTTGTCATTCAGTTCAGGAAAAGCTCTGAGTAGATTGTCTCTGACAACGCTTCTACGGTAGCGAATTATATATCTCGATAGCAGATACAGCATCATTCGTACAAACCTGTCTTGACACCATATTTATATTCTCCATCGAGAATGGCAGCAACTTGTTCCTCAGTAAGAATCATGATTTTCTCTTTGCGAATAGCGCTCATGACAAAATTAAGCATATCATCTTCAGCAATTTCAGCCACTTCGTCGCTATCGTCCATCATTTCGTTGTTTGCGTAGTATTCGTAGATTAGGTCAAGCACATACTGTACATCGTCATCCTTCAGGTTGAGGGATTTGTCTGTCTGTTCGAGAATGAACTTGATGCACTCTGAATCATCACAGATTTCGTCTAAAATATCTTTTGCCATAGTATTTGTTATTAAGTCTTCTATATGTTCAGTTGGATTTATTTCAAGTGCTTGTCAAGCCAGTTGAAGAACCTTCTTTGCCACAGAATGCCATTCTGTGGTTGCAACACCCAGTGGTTCTCGTCAGGGAATATAAGCAGTTCAGCCTCAATGCCACGGAGCTTTGCTGCATTGTAGGCAGCCATTCCCTGCGAGGCAAGAATGCGGTAGTCTTTCTCGCCGTGTACGACCATGATAGGTGTATCCCATTTGTCAACGAACTTGTGTGGCGAGTTGGCATAGGTCTTTTCAGTCTCCTTGTCCCAATATGCACCTCCGAGATCCCAGTTGACGAAGAACATCTCTTCAGTTTCGAGATATTGCTGTTCGAGGTTGAACATTCCGTCGTGTGCTATGAATGCCTTGAAACGTCCTTCGTGGTGTCCTGCCATCCAATATACTGAATATCCGCCAAATGAGGCACCTACGCAACCACGATGTTCTGTATCGACATAAGGTTCTGCCGAGAGAGTGTCTATGGCTGTGAAATAGTCCTTCATACATTGTCCGCCATAATCTTTGGAAATAGCTTCAAGCCACTCCATGCCAAATCCAGGCAAGCCACGGCGGTTAGGGGCAACGATGATATAGTCGTGAGCTGCCATTATCTGGAAATTCCAGCGATAGCTCCAGAACTGACTTACAGGTGACTGAGGTCCTCCTTCACAGTAGAGCAGAGTAGGGTATTTCTTTTCTGGGTCGAATTTAGGAGGGTAGATGACCCATACGAGCATCTGCTTGCCATCTGTAGTTTTAATCCAGCGTTCGCGTACTTCGCCCATCTTTATCTGGTCGAGGATATGTTTGTTCTCAAATGATATCTGTGTTGCCTCGCCAGAAGTTATTGAAACTGAAAATATCTCGTTTGGCATTGACATTGAATGACGTACGGCAATGATATTGTTTCCTGCAAGTGCAATCTGCTCATAGTCGTTCACACCTTCGGTAATGCAACGGAATGTTTTTGTCTCGATGTCTGCCTCATAAATCTGTATTTCGCCGTGGTGGCATGAGGTGAGATAGATTTTCTTGTCATCAGCCGAGAAGGTGAGACACGAAGAGCTCTGTTCGAATTCGGCAGAGATGTCAATGCGTTCTCCAGTCTGCATATCCTGTACGAAAAGACGGTTTTTGTCGCTTTCATAACCGTCATGTTCCATGCTTTCCCATGCTATGAGATGTCCGTCGTGCGAGAATACAGGGTTCATGTCATAACCCATCATGCTGTCAGTGAGGTTCTTGACAGTCTTGTTTGACGCAATGTCAAACAGATAGATATCTGTGTTTGTTGAGAGGGCATAGTCAATGCCTTTCTTTTTCTTGCAAGTATAGGCTATCTGTTTTCCGTCAGGTGAGAATGCTATCTGTTCGGCACCCCCGAAAGGTTTCACAGGACTTTCGAAAGGTTCACCGGCAATTATGTCACGCTCGTTGTTTAGGCTGATGCCATCGTAGTCGTAAAGGAAGGGATGAGGGATGAAGTCTGTCCACTCGTCCCAATGCTTGTACATGAGGTCTGTCACAATACGTCCGCTTGTCTTGTCAAGGTCTGGATAGACGTCAGTGGCAGTATCTCCGTATTTAACATTGCGAATCAATATAACCTGCTTCGAGTCAGGGGAATAAATATAATCATTCACGTCGTTGTCGCTATGGGATACCTGCAGACGCTGTGTGCCGTCAGGATTCATTTCCCAAAGCTGCATTGTGCCGTTGCTGTCAGGGAAAAGGAAGGCAATCTTTGAACCGTCTTTCACCCATTTTGCAGCATATTCGCCTGATTTGGTCTTGGTTATCTGCTGAACATTGCTTCCGTCAGTGTTCATTACGAACAGTTCACGATTGGATTTGTTTTGCTTTACATTGCAATATTGCACACCATAGAGCACTTTCGAACCATCTGGTGAAACATGAATGTCGCTCAGACGACCGAATGCCCAGAGAACTTCGGCAGTCATTCTGCCGTCTTCAACCTTAATCTCGTTACGTCCGATATATTCAGGGTCAGACGTTTCGTCAATCATGGAAATACTTCCATCACTGTTGCATGAAACCAATGCAGTGGCTGCTAATGCCATCACTAAATAGTTTTTTATTTTCATTTTATTATTTGTTTTTTCAACCAGTTGATTTCGTCTGCCCACAGGCTCTCGTCTGGTGTTTCGAGAATGAGCGGAATGTTGTCGAATCTTGAATCCTTGATTATCCACTCGAAACAATCAGTACCAATCAGTCCTTTCCCGATAGAGTCATGACGATCGACACGAGAGGCACAGGCTTTCATTGAATCGTTGAGGTGCATTCCACGTAGATAACTGAATCCTATGACCTCGTCGAAATGTTCCCATGTGTCTTTGAATCCATCAGCCGTCGAAATGTCGTAGCCTGATGCAAAAGCATGCTGTGTGTCAATGCAGACACCTATGCGGCTCTTGTCGGTGATGCGGTCGATGATGTAGCGGAGTTGCTCAAAACGGTAACCCATGTTGCTTCCCTGTCCTGCAGTGTTTTCGAGTACTGCAGTGACTCCTTCTGTCTCTGCCAAGGCTATGTTTATGCTTTCGGCGATAGTGTCGAGACATTGTTCCTCGGTGCACTTCTTGAGGTGTGAACCTGGGTGGAAGTTGAGTCGGTTCAATCCGAGAAGATGACAACGTTTCATTTCGTCGATGAATGACTTGCGGCTTTTTTCGAGACCTTCAGGGTCGGGCGACCCGAGATTTATTAGGTAGCTGTCGTGAGACAACACTTGGTCTGCAGTATATCCTGAATCATTCATTCTCTGGTGGAACAACGCTATGGATTCATCAGTGAGAGGTGCTGAAAACCATTGCCTCTGGTTTTTGGTGAACATGGCAAAAGCAGTCGCACCTATGGCATTGGCGTTGACTGGAGCATTTTCCACACCACCTGAAGCTGATATGTGAGCGCCTATGTATTTCATTCTACAACACGTACAAGTACATACTCTGGGCGAACCAGATAATGGAGTGTATAACTATGTCTGTCAGCAGTCTTGGTCTCGGTAGCTGTGATTTTACCTTCGAGATAAGGAGTGAACTTGTCAATGTGAAGGTCGTTCACAGGGTCAAGACCAGGTAAGTCAATCAGTTTGTATAAAGCCTCTTTGGCTGCCCACATAATGGCAAGCTGAGGTTTCTCGTTACGGGAATCGATAAACGATAGTTCAGTGTCTGACAGGAATTTGGTTTTGACACGAACGAGTTTGTCAGTCAGACGTTCGATGTCAATGCCGACATTGCGTTCTGGGTGAGTGAGTATTGTCACCCAGTTGCCTGTGTGAGATATTGAGATGTTTAGATTCTTGCCTTCAACAAATGGTTTACCAGTTTCCTTGTAGCTTATTGTGTTTTTTTCGCCTGTGACCGAGTTTAGGGTACAGCGCGAAGCGAGAAATTCGCATTTGCGTTTGATGCTCGTGAATGAGGAAATTTTTTCAATGACGAATGGGTCGTTGTCGAGCATTTCCAGAAGTCCGTCAGGCTCTTCGGTAACCTCCCATAAGGCGAAGGAGGAACCATCTTCAAAAGTTTTTTGTTCAATAATCATATATGTGTATTAGTTTTTCCATTTAAGTGTTTCGACAAAGTGCACCAAGTCGTTTTCTATGTATTTGGCACATGGCATCACCGAGTCGTAGTTTGGTATGTTGTTGAAATACACCGAGCCACGGAGAAAGTTGGTTGCTGAGTCAGTTACGAAGAACTGGGTTGGCGAAGCAGCATTGCCAGTAAGTTCATAGAACATGCAATAGACGTGTCTGTCAGAGTTTTCATAATAACTTTCGCGGATGGCATCTGCACGTATGGTGTGTTTATAGACCAGCGTACGGCTCTCTTCGGTGACAGTCTGGATGTCGGAAGGCGAAATGTGTTTGTAACTGAGATGTACTGTTGCGTTGAGAGCAGGATATGAGATGTTGATCCATTTGTCGTTTGGTGTGGAATAATGCGAGTCTGCATTATTCGTGATACAGTTCATGTTGACATCTGCGATATATGGACCGAGGGTATCTACATTGTTGTAGTCAACTGGAGGTAGCGCAATGCGGAAATATGCGTATGGCTTTGGCTGTGGGTCTTCTCCGCAACTGCAGAACAGAAACACACATGATAATATACATATTGTGTATCGCTTCATAGGATCATCTTTGAATTGCCAGTTTTACTTTGTTTATTCGGCGAGCGTCTGCTTCTAAAATTTCGAAATCAAGGTTTTTGTAAGTGATGTGCTCGTTCAGTGCTGGAAACTCGCCTTTTATTTCGAGAATCAGTCCTGCAAGGGTGTCGGCATCTTCGGTGTCGTCGAATATTTCATCATCGATATCAGTGGCACGTATGAGGTCGGCAAGCGAAATCTTGGCTTCAAAGATATATGAGTTCTTGTCAAGAACCTTGTACATCTTTGTGTCCTGGTCGTATTCGTCACTTATATCTCCGACCACCTCTTCCAGCACATCTTCAAGAGTGACAAGTCCTGAAGTTCCGCCAAATTCGTCAACCACAATCGCCATGTGTACGCGTTCTTTCTGGAATTCCTGCAGCAGGTCATCTATTTTCTTTGTCTCAGGTACGAAATGTGCCTGGCGTATGAGTGTCTGCCATTTGAATGTAGCAGGTTTTCCAATGAAAGGAATGAGGTCTTTGGCATACAGTATGCCGCGTATGTTGTCGTAAGTCCCGTTCATTACGGGGATACGGGAATATTCATGTTCGTTGATGCAGTCAATCACTTTCTCGAAAGAATCATTTGATTGCAGTGTAATCATATCCATTCGTGGTGTCATGACGCTTGCTGCAGTCTGTGAACCGAATTTCACTATGCCTTGGAGTATGTCCTTGTCTTCGTTGATGCTTTCTTCGGTCAGTTCGAGAGCATGCGACAACTCGTCCATAGATAGGGTGTTGTGTCTGTACTTCTCTATTTTTTTGTCGATGAACGAAGTGGAATGAACGAGAATGTATGCGAAAGGTTTCATGATAATCATGAGCAGGCACATTATCGGAGCTGCATTGCGGCAGGTTGTGAGGGCATGTTGGCGTGCGTATATCTTGGGGATTATTTCGCCAACCAAGAGTATGAGAAATGTAATCAGGATAGTCTCGACAATAAATCCTATGATAGGTGAATCCGAGAAATCAAATGCTTTGTTGATGATTATTGATGAAATGACGATTACGGCGACATTGACGAAGTTGTTGGTTATGAGGATTGTGGCAAGGAGATTCTGAGGTTTTTTCAGCAGTTCTTTTATTTGATGGTCAGCCAGCGAATCGCTTTCCTCCATTTCGTCTTTGTCCTTTGGCTCTAAAGAAAAGAAAGCCACTTCTGAACCTGATGCCAAAGAAGAGGCTACAAGAAGTAGTATTGTCAATATTATGAGCGGAATCATTTCTATTATACTAATATAAATATGGAGACACAACCCCAAAGATGTCAGTGTCTCCATATAAAACGGTCAATATCTGTCAGAATTCGAGATTTGTATTCTCGACTGAAGTCTGATCTGTTTCAGGCATTGCAGGAACTTCAGGCTCAACTGCGACCTGTTGTGCAGGAACGCCTTGAGTTGCAGTTTGAGCTGGCTGCTGTTGATTCTGCTGAACTGAGCTTAAGAACTGAATGTTTTCAGCATAAACTTCAGTGATGTAACGGCGCACACCAGTCGTGGGGTTTTCGTATGACCGAGTTCTCAACTTGCCTTCGACATATAGTCTTGTGCTTTTATGAATGTATTTTTCTGCTATTTCAGCAAGATTGCGCCAAACGACAATGGTGTGCCATTCTGTGCGGTCTGGGACCTGAGTCCCGTTAGACATTGTGTAGCCACGTTCTGTAGTAGCCAATGGGAAACTTGCAACGCGTACATCGTTTTCGAGATAACGTACATCTGGTTCTTTTCCTACGTTGCCGATAAGGATAACTTTGTTTACTGAAGCCATAACCTTTAATTTTTAATAATGTATAAATAAATAATAAAACGGTTTTAAATCGCGACTGCAAAGTAACAAATAATTTTTGATATGAACAAATATATTTTATGAAAAAAATCAATAAAAAATTTTTTTTGAAAAAAAAGCACAAATTGTTGTGTGATAACAAAAAAATGACTACCTTTGCAGCCGATTTCTGTTGAGAAAAATGTACTTGCGTTCAAAATGAATAAAAGATAATCAAAATTTAAATTATACAATTATGACAAAAGCAGAAGTAGTAAATGAGATTGCAAAGACCACAGGTGTCAACAAAGAAGTTGTTTTGAACACTGTTGAGGCTTTCATGGAGTCTGTAAAGGGTTCTTTGGCTAAGGGTGAGAATGTTTATCTCCGTGGTTTCGGTAGCTTTATCGTTAAGAAACGTGCTGAGAAAACAGCTCGCAACATTTCGAAGAACACAACTATCACTATCCCTGAGCACAATATCCCTGCTTTCAAACCATCGAAAGAGTTCATGGGTCAGGTTAAGTGATCAGAATCTGAGTAATTAACTTTTTAAATTTTTGTGTTATGCCAAGTGGTAAGAAAAGAAAAAGACATAAGATGTCAACGCACAAGCGTAAAAAAAGACTGAGAAAGGACCGTCATAAGAAGAAAAAGTAAATTACGGTCTTCGTGATTAAATGAAAGCAGATTCATATCGAATTTGCTTTTATTTGTTTTTTTCACTGTATAGAGCAGTAATATGAAAAAAGAACTGATAATAAGTGTAAATGACCGCCTCCTGACTATAGCCATTATGGAAGATGACGTTTTGGTCGAGCTGCATCATGACTCGATGGACAGCAAATACCAGGTTGGCGACATATATCTCGGGCGTGTGAAACGTATCATGCCAGGACTAAATGCAGCATTCATTGACATTGGTTCTGAACGTGAGGCTTTTGTGCATTATCACGACCTCGGGGATAATTTTCCTGCATTCAACCATTTCGTCCATAATTGTCTTAACGACAGACAGCATATTAAACCAGCATTCACTCCATCGCCATCAGATAGACAATTGGAAAAAGATGGAAATATTCAGGATGTTTTGAAAGTCGGTGAATTGATAATGGTTCAGATAATCAAGGAACCGATAAATACAAAAGGCCCGAGGCTTACAGGCGAAATCAGCATAGCTGGTCGCAACCTCGTCATGATTCCACTCAATGACAAGGTATCTGTTTCGCAGAAAATAAAGCAGAACTCGGAACGTTCCAGACTTCGTAAGATAGTCTCGTCTATCAAACAGAAATGGTATGGAATCATTATCCGCACACTTGCTGAAGGAAAGCAGAATGCGGAATTGGAATCTGAAATTCGTACTATGGAAAAGCGTTGGCTAAAGATTCTGGATAATCTCAAGAAAGCCGATGTCCATACACAGTTATACCAGGAATCATCTCGCGTGGTTTCTATTCTCCGCGATCTCTTTACACCCGAATATTCTGCAGTATATGTCGATAACGATGTGATATTAAGTGATGTATATTCATACGTTGAGCTGATTGCACCAGAACGGGTTTCGTGTGTCAAGCCATATCGTGACTCGACTCCTATATTCGAACATTTCGGAATAGAAAAAAACATAAAGTCTCTGTTCAGCAGAACAGTTTCATTCAAACGAGGTGCATATCTGATAATTGACAAGACCGAGGCTATGCACGTCATTGACGTAAATAGTGGGTCGAAAATGAAGGGCGATTTGTCGCCTGAGGAGATATCGTTTGAAGTGGATATGGCTGCTGCTGAGGAGATTGCACGGCAGTTGCGGCTTCGTGATATTGGCGGAATCATAGTTATTGATTTCATTGATTTGGACGATCCTTCAAACAGACAGAAATTGTATGAACACATGCTTTTGCTTATGAATAAGGATAGGGCAAAGCATAACATATTGCCATTGAGTAAGTTTGGTCTTATGCAGATAACACGCCAGCGTGTTCGTCCGGCACTTGAGATACAGACCGAAGAGGTTTGCCCTACATGTGGTGGCACTGGACATTCGAGGGCATCCATATTGCTTGTTGATGAGATTGAGGAGAAGGTTGAGTTGGCTAACCACATGCTGCATTATCATTGGATAAGGCTTGAGGTTCATCCATACGTGGCTGCTTTCATCAGGAAGGGTTTTATCAGTACGCGATTGAGGTGGATGTTGCAATATGGTGTGCATGTGTCCGTCAATTCACGACAGGCTCTCGGCATCCTGGAGTATCATATCTACGACAGGAGTGGAGATGAGATAAATTTCAAGGCAATAGCGAATATCGTAAACGTACGTTGATATGATATATTATCTTCTGTCATTTCTGATTGGCATCTCTGCTACTTTATTGATGTTGCCTATGTTGCGGGTAATAGCATTTAGGATAGGCATGGTGTCGAACGAAAACGCTCGTTCGTCTCATATTGGCACTGTTCCAAATGTTGGCGGCATGGTTATGTTCATATATGCAGTTGCCAATATATTATTCTGGTCATTGCATACGGAATTGCAGTTCTCGGAAATGATAAGGGTTAATATGTCTTTTATATGTGTAGCAGTGATGGCTGTTGTGGGGATGATTGATGATGTGAGGGATATACCTGCTTTTGTGAAACTGGTGATTGAGATAGTTGTCTGTTCGGCATATATGATTGTCGTTTCGCGTTCTGTTCATCTGTCTATGGCGGTTGGTGTATTGATAATGTTGACAATAATCAATGCCTATAACCTCATTGATGGTATTGATGGACTGGCTTTAGGTATATTGCTGACTTTGAGTCTGAGTTGTGCAGTATGTTTGTCTGCTTCAGTACTTGGTTCAATGCTTGGTATCGCGATAGTGCTTTTGATATTCAATATGTTTCAGGACAGATGGAAGGTTTTTCTCGGGGACGGGGGAACGTTGTCAATTGGCTTTTTGCTGGCAGTAGGTCTGCTGAAAATGGATTTTGTGGTTGACGATTCGTGCGGATTCGCAGAGTGGACAATGAAATATGTTGATGTGTCTTTCAAGGTGTTGTGTTGCTTGTCGTTGCCGGTTATTGATATGGTGCGAGTGGCATTGATGAGAATCATAAACCATGAATCGCCATTCAAGGCTGACCGCAGGCATCTTCATCATATATTGATTGATAAAGGGTTGCCACATTGGAAGGCAACGTTGCTGATTGTGATGGCTAATGCCATTCCAATTGTGATTTATGATATTTATTGTACATGACCGATGATTGAACGAATAGGCAGAAGGGATATGACCTGGGGAGTCGTTTCGATGATTTTGAAGGTAGGGACAGGAGTTCTGTTGTATCCTTTTGTTTTAAGCAGATTGACGGACGAGGCAACTGGAATTTGGACTGTATTTACGACAGTTCAGATGTTGGTTGCCTTGCTTGATTTTGGGTTCAATGATTCGTTTGCGAGAAATATTGGTTATGTGTTCAGTGGGGTTCACAAGCTGAAAGTCAATGGGTGTGAGACTCTGCCTGAAGCGGTTGATGATGATCATGTGGACTGGAATCTGATGAAATGTGTGATATCGTCGATGAAACGGTACTATTTGATAATGTCAGCGATATTGTTTCTGTTGCTGGCTACGGTGGGAAGCTGGTATATGGGGACGCTTGTCGATAAGTATCATGGTGATGTGAGCGAAGTTTGGATATCGTGGGCTGTATTGGTTGTGTTCATGTGTTGGAATCTGTATTCTCTATACTATCAGGCTTTGCTTGTCGGCAGGGGATTGATTGAAAAGAACAGCAAGATTATAGTTGTCAGCAACCTTTCGTATCTCGTTCTTGCGATTGTTTTCGTGTATCTCGGTTACGGTTTGATAGCCATAATCGGTGCTCAGTTCCTTTCTATAGTCATAATGCGTTTGTTGTCGCATAAGGCATTTTATACTAAGGAAATCAAGATGTATCTTGGAACTGAAAAAGTAGGCAGGCAGGAGATGAATCTCGTATTTCGTACCATTTCGCCGAATGCTGTCAAGGTTGGACTGACAGGTCTCGGAGGAATAATTATCACCAGGTCAGGAACGTTTGTCGGCTCTGAGTATCTCTCATTGGCAGAAATGGCTTCCTTTGGCATAACATTGCAACTGGTTATTGTCCTTTCAAGGGTATCTACGGTGGTCACGCGTGTCTATACACCTAAGCTTTTCGAATGGAGGGTGACAAACGATATCAACAAGTTGAGGGAAATATTTGTGAAATCGACAGTCGTGATAGTAACTTCATATATCCTTGGATGGGTAATGATTGAATTTCTCGGTAATTGGGCATTGGTTACTATTATGCACAGCAATACTTCACTCATCACTGGTTGGGTCTTGGCTGTCATGATGTTGCAGAATTTACTTGAGGTGAATCATACAAATTCAGCTGATTTTCTGTTGTCGAAAAACGAAGTGCCCTTTTTTAAGGCGTCGTTGATTTCAGCTGCAGTTACGTTGGTATTGCTTATAGTGTTTGTGGTTTGGCTTGGAATGGGAGTCTGGGGTATGGTGTTGGCGCCAACCATTGCCCAGGCGGCATACCAGAACTGGAAATGGCCTTTATGCGTAATTAGAGAATTATGGAAAGATTGAAAGACATCGTACGTGGCGAAGTCGCTGCCGACAATATGACCAGAATAGTCTATTCCACTGATGCATCGGCATTTGCCGAGATGCCTGAAGGTGTGGTTTTCCCATGCGATGAGGAGGACGTTGTGTCTGTAGTCAGATGGGCTGGTGCAAATGGAAAGACTCTTATCCCGCGTGCGGCAGGCACATCTATTGCAGGTCAGGTGGTTGGCACTGGTGTTGTGGTCGATATCAGCAGACACTTCAACAGGATTATCGAAATCAATCGTGACGAGAAATGGGTGCGTGTGCAGCCTGGAGTGGTGAGGGACGAACTCAATATTGCATTGAAACAGTATGGACTGTTCTTTTCGCCCGAGACATCTACTTCCAATAGATGTATGGTCGGTGGAATGGTCGGAAACAACTCCTGCGGCACTCATTCGCTCAGATATGGCTCTGTGCGCGACCATCTGATTGAGGCACGTGTGGTGCTGGCAGATGGAAGTGTCACTACGTTCAGCAGGAAAAACAGCGATGAGGTGCAGGCAATTATTGCCAGAGGTGGCCTTGAAGGCTCAATCTATCAGTATCTTGAAACCTTGTTGCGCAAGAATGAGACACAAGATGAAATACGTGACAGATTCCCTGACGAAAGACTCGGCAGACGCAACAATGGGTATGCGCTCGACCTTGTCCGTGAGGCGGATGGCTCGATTGATTTATGTAAGATATTGTGTGGCTCGGAAGGAACTTTGGCTTTCATCACGGAGTTGAAACTTGCTCTTGACGACCTGCCACCGAAGCATAATGCCGTGATGTGCGTGCATTGCAAGACTATGGAAGTAGTGTTTGATGCTAACCTCGTGGCGAGACGTTTCGGAGCGACGGCTATCGAACTGATTGACGATAAAATACTCGAACTCAGCAAGAAAAACATGGCACAAAGGGAAAACGGATTCTTTCTTGAAGGAATGCCGGCAGGTCTGCTCGTTGCCGAATTTGCCTGCGATACTGAGGAAGAACTCGAAGACCGGTTGAACCGACTGGAGGCTGAATTGCGCAAGATGCCAGGCTGTTACGCTTTTCCACGACTGAGGGGGAAGGACATACAGCGTGTGTGGGCACTTCGTAAAGCCGGACTTGGGTTGCTCGGAGGAATGGAGGGCGATTCGAAACCTGCTCCTGTCGTTGAGGATACTGCCGTTGTGCCCGAGCTGTTGGGTGAATATATTGCCGATTTCAAGGCGATGCTCAGGGAACTTGGCTTGGAATGCGTCTATTATGCACATATAGGGACTGGCGAATTGCATCTGCGGCCTGTGATGAACCTCAAGACCGAGGAGGGTAGGAAATTGTTCCGTGAGGTTGCGTACCGGACGGCATTGCTGGTCAGAAAATACCGTGGGTCGCTCAGTGGCGAGCATGGCGATGGAAGATTGAGGGGCGAATTTATCCCGTTGATGTATGGTGAAACGGTTTATAAATGGTTCTGCGAGACCAAACGAATATTCGATTCAAAGGGCATTTTCAACAAAGGCAAGATAGTCAACACTCCTCCGATGAACGACTTCATGCGTTATGTATTCACCGAACCTGAAGGTCCGAGCTATTTCACTTTCCAGCATGGAAGGAAACTGAAACATTACGTCAGGGCAATCGAGCAATGCAATGGTGCTGCGGATTGCAGGAAGAGCCAGCTGTTCGGTGGTGTGATGTGTCCTGCGTTTCGTGCGACAGGCGACGAGACTTCAACAACGAGAGCAAGGGCGAACCTGTTGCGATATGCGATGAAATCAGGCAAATTTGACGATAAGGATGTACTTGAGGCATTGGAAGAGTGTCTGAGTTGCAAGGCTTGCAAACGAGAGTGTCCATCTTCGGTTGACATGACGACATTGAAAGCTGAATATTTGCAGCACTATTACGACTGTCATGGTGTTCCTTTGCGTAAATGGCTTATTGGTAATTTGCCTGAGATACAGTCTTTGTTCAGCAAGGTTGCACCCTGGGCATACAATTTTGGTGCGGGCAGCGGTATTGCATCGTTGGTGATGGGATTTTCGGGGAAAAGGAAACTGCCGTTGATGTGTAGCGAGAGTTTCAGAGAATGGTTCGGTAGAAGGGATGTGAGTGCAAAATCCGACAAGAAAGTCTGCCTGCTTGTCGATGAATTCACCGAATTTCAGGATGTCAAGGTCGGGCAGTCATTTGTCTGTATGGCAGAAAGGGCAGGCTATCAGGTGGTGTTGGCTCCTGTCAGGGACAGCGGACGTACTGCATTGAGCAAAGGTATGGTTCGTAAGGCGAGACAGCTGGCAGAGGAGAATGTGAGGGCATTGCATGGTCTGATAGACATGAAAATGCCATTGGTAGGACTTGAACCCTCAGCGGTTTTGAGTTTCAGGGACGAATACAGGTCACTTCTCGGTGAAGGCTATGACAATATACTGGACAACGTGATGTTGTACGACGAGTGGTACGTCAGGGAGGTTGAAGAGGGTAGGATAGACCCTTCGGTATTTGGGAAACACGAAGGCAAGGTGCTGCTTCACGGACATTGTCACCAGAAGGCACTTGGCGACCAGACGAAGACCCGAAAGATGTTGGAAAGCGTTGGCTATGAATGTGAGATAATACCGAGTGGCTGTTGCGGAATGGCAGGGTCGTACGGCTATGAGCATTACGAACGTTCGATGGAGATAGGCGAGAGTGTGCTGTTCAAGGCAGTGAGGTCTGCAGATGGTAGAACCGTCATTGCCGCACCCGGAACATCATGTCGTGCGCAGATTTACGATGGAACGGGTAGAAAAGCGAAACATCCAATCGAATTGATGGTTTAGCGGATAGCAAATATTCCAGAAAAAGGTCGCAGAGGGAATATGTACCTTGTTCCATGGTGACAAAATCCTTGTCAAGCAATCCACGTATAGTTGCCAGGACAGAGCTTGATGACATCAATCTAAAAACGCCCTCACCCATACCTTGCGGTTGCCTTGACCTTGTGTGGAGATGCCTGAATTGGGATTGTCGGTAATCTGTTTGAGTTCCCGGGAGGCTGTGGAGCGAGATACCCCTGTCATGTTGGCATATTCTTGGAGAGTTAGCATCTGATGAGTGTCAAACCATTTAATGGCGAGGCAGAGGTGCTCTTCAAGATGTCCCTTTGATGGGCGTACGGCAACAATACGGCTGTCGTTCCTGACGAATTGAGCCTCTTTGCGAAGTTCCCTCAAGAAGGCAGAATCCACTTTGAGGTTCAGACGGTTTATCATTACTTTCCGGTGGTTCGGTTCACTCGTTTCCTCTTCGTCGGTTTTTGCCTCAAAGGCTAATGATAGAGAGAAGGTTCCAAGTCCGTCAATCTTGCAGGTGTGTCCTTCGAGCAGGATGTTTTTCAGTGCATGAGGCAGAGCATCGAGAGTGGCCATTACGACACCTTCATTGACTCCAGCTTCCATGGCGATGCGCTTGATCATCTTCTTGTTGCCGAACTGGCTGTAGGAGTCGAGTTTCGGAAAGACTGTCTCTTCTGAGTCTTGCTGCAGGCTTGGCAGTTCTTGAATGTGATAGTTAAGCATAGTGTTAGTTTCAAAGTTTGGTACGATGGTTTCAAAGTTTGGTACGATGGTTTCAAGGTTTAGGATGATGAGGAATTGCGCTGCAAAGGTACGACTTTCCCCTGACCTATGCAACAGATGTCCCGAATTTTGAACATTGGTCGAGCGTTAGGTGGATGTTTTTTGTCTCTACAGAAAGGTGATGTTAATTCGATGTTAAATGGCAGTTAACGTTATTTGTGCATTAATATACTGATAATCAGCAAGTAGATGATAAAATGTTAACTTGTTAACTGTTAACTCGCAATTTTTTGCACATAACATACTTCACTATTCATCTTCTGATGTAAATCTAAATAAATAATATTGAGTATCGCGCACGATATATAATATATTATAAATTAATTAATTAATAATATAATAATATAATAATATAATAACATAGTATTGATATATAGTCTTTAGGGAAAGACTATAGAAAAAAGCAGAAGCAATGGTTCTTGCAAAGTCAAAAACGCGAGTTGCAAAATGCAAAATCAGTTGAGTTAACAGTTAACAAGTTAACATTTTTCTTCTAATGAACAGATATTCAATGTTATAGGATGCTATTCGGATGTTAACTGATTATTATCATCATTACTGTCTCGGAAAAACTTATTAATTGTACATTGAATTTATTGAAATATAGTCTTTTATTCAGTGAACACTATTTAGTTACTTCTCAGCTTTGGGCAGTGTGGTGAATGATTTCTTGGAGAGAACTCCCCATTCGTCGTTGAGGTTCTTGCCGATGGCAACGAGTATATAACCTGTCTCTGGGTCGAGCGAGAGCCATTGCCATACATGTTTTTCGTAGAAGTCGTATGGATCTTCCTTGAGCATCTCGGCTACATAGGTATCGCCGTATTTGTTAGCAGTATCGGCATTTATGATGAAATATTTATAGAGGGCAACTTCCGAATTGGGAATACAGGTGGTCGTGCAGAAAGTGTCGCCAATCTCGGTGACATCGACCGAAATGACAGCTTCGCCAGTACCGCCTAACGACAGGGTGTTTGTCGTGTCGGGGTATATCTTATCATTTAACAGTACGTACATGATATACTTGGTGTTGGGCTTGAGGTCGTTGAATGTGACGGTCTCCTGACCTTCACCATCGGCACCCCATGCATCGATTACACCTTCAAGACTTCCAAACATTGCTGTGAATGGTTCAAGTTCACCCTCTGCTCCTATCATATAGCGGAAATCTTTCTTGCTGTCGTTGAGCGTAATGGTGACTTTTATCGAAGTCGTTGTAATTTCTGGATATTCGAACTTTACGGGCGATTCGACTACTGGTTTATCATCATCCTGTTTGTTTTCAGCAGGATTCTTAGGTTGGCATGCTGACAAGGCAATAACGATGATTGCGCTCAGGAAAAATAGAGTCTTTTTCATATTGTTCAATTGTTGATTTATTTCATATTCTAACACTTTGCAAAGTTAGTAAAAATATTTCGAATGAAAACACATTATTATACAATTTTTTTTTGTAATTTTGCAGCGATTAAATTATGAGAAAAATGAAAAGTGTTTTTATTACTGGCGGAGCTATGGGAATTGGTGCCGCAGCAGTACGTAAATTCCTGAACGAAGGTTGGAATGTCGGTTTTATGGATATTGCCGAAGAGTGTGCAGAACGGTTAGTCAAAGATGCAGATTGTGGTGACAGATTGCTGTTTGTCAAAGGTAATACTCGTAATCGCGAGGATATACGTCGGGCAGTACAGGCGACAGTCGCAAAATTCGGAGCATTGAATGGCGTCATTGCAAATGCAGGGATACATCGTTGCAACACATTGCTTGATGTCACGGATGAGGAGATGGATTTGATGATTCAGACCAATATTTATGGTACGGTTAACACACTCAGGGAGGCTGTCCCTGAGATAATCAAGGCTGGCGGAGGAACAGTTGTCATCAATGCTTCGGATCAGTGGTTTGTTGGAAAACCAATGAGCTTCGTATATGGAATGACCAAAGGTGCGTTGGGTCAGATTACCAGAAGCCTGTCAATTGATCTCGGCCCTAAAAACATCAGAGTCAATGCAGTATGTGCTGGAACTATCTGTACTCCATTGGTTGATAACTTGTTCGATAAATTTGCCAAGCAAACAGGGAAAAGCTTGGATGAGTATTGGAAGGAAGAGAACGCCTTGTATGTACGTGGTTCGGCAGGCAAACCAGAAGAGGTCGCTGAACTGATGTATTTCCTATCGTCGGATGCATCAAGTTTTTGTACTGGAGGTCATTACCTTTGCGATGGCGGACTCGTTGCAAAATAGGGTGGAGTTGCTTTCTCCGGCACGTAGCGCGAATATAGGCCGTGTGGCTATTGATGCTGGTGCCGATGCTGTATATATCGGTGCTGCGAGATTTGGGGCGAGGGCTGCTGCCGGCAATTCGGTTGAAGATATTGCAGGATTGACGGAATATGCGCATCACTATGGCGCACGAGTGTATGTCACTGTGAATACGTTACTTACAGATGATGAATTCATCGAGGCAGAACGCTTGATACGCGAATTGCATGATGTCGGTGTTGATGCTTTCATAGTGCAGGATGTGAGGATTTTGGGTCTGGATTTGCCAGACGATATCGAGTTCCATGCCTCGACCCAATGCGATATACGTACCGTGGCGAGGGCTAAGGAGTTAGAGCGAATGGGGTTCAGCCAGATGGTTCTCGCTCGTGAATTGTCGGTCGATGAAATCGGTGAAATCTGCAAAAATACGGCATGTACGATTGAAACATTTGTCCATGGGGCTTTGTGCGTGTCGTATAGCGGCAGGTGCTACCTGAGCGAACGAGTCTGCGGAAGGTCGGCAAACAGAGGGGAATGCGCACAGATGTGCCGTTTGCCATACGACTTGATTGACGAGGATGGCAGGGTGTTGCAGAAAGGAAAGTTTCTCTTGTCGCTTAAGGATTTCGATGCTTCGGGCAGGGTAGGCGAGCTGCTTGATGCTGGAGTGAGGTCGTTCAAGATAGAGGGCAGGCTGAAAGATGCAAATTACGTGAAGAACATAACTGGATATTATCGACGGATAATCGACAAGGCTGTCAGTGAGCGAGGGTTGTCGAGAAGTTCGTTTGGCGAGACTGAATTAGGTTTCGTGCCTGACGTGCACAAGACGTTTTATCGCGGTGGAACCGAGTATTTTCTCAGCGGCAAGCGTGAGCGAGGGTTGTGTACCATGGTGACTGGCAAGGCGATGGGTGAGGAGATAAAAGAGAGAAGTGAACTGAGAAATGGCGATGGAGTATGTTGGGTGACGAAGGATGGCGAACTGAAAGGTTGTCAGATTGACGGATGCGAGAAATTGCCTGAGAAAGGGGTGAAATTATACAGGAACAACGATATAGAGTTCGAAAGGGTATTGGCAAAGGCTAATCCAAGGCGAAAGATAGGTCTCGAAATCGAGATTGAGGAAGTGGAAACGGGATTCCGGATAACGGAGAGACAATTCCAGACTGAATTTTCGGTGGAATGCAACCATGAAGAGGGTAGGAATGGCGAGAAGGTGATTCAGGCATGGCATGAACAGTTCAGCCGACTTGGCGAAACCGAGTTCAAAGCCGATGAAATCGAAATTAAATTCAGCAAGCCATGGTTCGTGCCAGCGTCAGTGATGGCGTCATGGAGGCGCGAGATGGTCGAAAAGGTGCGAAAAGCAGTAGGGGAGAAGATGTGCAGGAAGAGAGCAGGCAGGCGAATGACAGACAATGACACGACAGATGCCGTCAGAGTGTTTTCTGAAGAGTCGATGCGTTGCCGCTATTGCATACGTTACGAACTCGGTATGTGCTTGAAAGAGAGAAATTCGTACAGAGGAAAGTTGTGGATAAGGAACTCCAGTGGAAGGAAGTTCGAGTTGGGTTTTGATTGCAGTAAATGTGAAATGAAAGTATTATAGAGTATGGGAAAAACAGATTGTCCAACGCCTCATATTGGGGCGCAATATGGCGAGATAGCGAAAACGGTGATCATGAGCGGTGACCCGCTGAGGGCTCAGTTTATGGCTGAAAGGTATCTCGACAAGGGGTATAGGCAGGTGACTGGAGTGCGCGGAATGTTCGGTTTCACTGGAAAATACAAAGGTGCTGACCTTACAATAATGGGTCACGGAATGGGTATGCCGTCAATTGGGATATACACATACGAACTGTTCAATTTCTATGACGTTGATACCATCATTCGTGTCGGCAGTGCCGGTTCATACGACAAGGAACTGAATATTGGCGACATAGTGATAGCGCAAGGTGCTTGCACTGACAGTAACTATCTGTCGCAGTATGGTTTGCCAGGAACGTTTGCACCGATATGCGATTTCGGTCTCATGCGTGAGGCGGTGAATGCAGCCGAGCGACTTGGAATAAGATACAAGGCTGGCAACGTCATGTCGTCCGACATATTCTATGCTGCCACACCAGGTGGAGCCGAGAAATGGGCGAGAATGGGAGTACTGGCAGTCGAGATGGAGGCTGCTGCACTTTATGCCAATGCTGCCTGGGCTGGGAAACGTGCGTTATGTATCTGCACGATATCTGATTGCGTGTTCACCGGCGAGGCAACGACTGCAGAACAGCGTCAGACAGGTTTTACCAATATGATGGATGTGGCTTTTAGCATAATCAATAAATAACAAATCTTATATTAAACAACTATGGAATTAAGAGAAATCACAGGCGCCATCATTGGTGCTGCAACTGAGGTTCACCGTACACTCGGACCCGGTTTTAAACCATCCAATTATCAGAAAGCTCTCGTCTATGAACTCGAACTGTCAGGCCTCAAGGTCAACCAGTATGTTGAGATTCCAGTCAACTACAAGGGAATGCAGGTTTCGAATGATTCGGACAATCTGATTATCGACATGATAGTCGAGGATGAAGTTGTAGTCGAGATTAAAATGCTTGACGAGATTAACGAGGTCAGTTTCCGTCGCATGTTGTCGCATATTCGTATGGCTGACAAACCATGTGGATTGATACTTAACTTCAACGTCACACGATTGAAGGACGGTATCCGCAACGTGATGAACACAAACAACAGGGCAGAATTATAATTACAGGCGGGAAAGATGACTTGTAACGAGATAAGAAATGCTTTTCTGGATTTTTGGAAATCAAAGGAGCATATGATTGTTGCGTCAGCACCCATGGTGCTCAAGGACGACCCTACATTGATGTTCACCAATGCAGGAATGAACCAGTTCAAGAATATCATCCTCGGCAACGACCCTATTACCAACAGCAGGGTGGCAGACGCACAGAAATGCCTCAGAGTGAGCGGAAAGCACAACGACCTTGAAGAGGTCGGACACGATACATACCATCACACGATGTTCGAGATGCTCGGCAACTGGAGCTTTGGCGACTATTTCAAGGAAGGCGCCATTTCAATGGCGTGGGAATTCCTCACCGAAGTGCTGAAACTCGATAAGGACAGATTGTATGTGACAGTCTTTGAAGGTTCTCCGAAAGAGGGTATAGGTCGTGACGATGAGGCTGCCGGAATATGGGAGAAATTCGTGTCGAAGGAGCGAATCATCGATGGCAACCGTCACGACAACTTCTGGGAAATGGGCGAAGTCGGACCATGCGGACCATGTTCCGAGATTCACATAGACCTCCGTGACAATGCCGAACGCAAGAAGGTGAGCGGTCGCGACCTTGTCAACAAGGACAACCCGCTGGTGATCGAGATATGGAACCTCGTTTTCATGCAGTATAACCACAAGGCAGACCATACGCTCGAACCATTGCCAAACAAGGTGATTGATACTGGTATGGGCTTCGAGCGACTCTGCATGGCTGTACAGGGAAAGAAATCAAATTACGATACAGATGTATTCCAGCCACTCATTAAGGAGGTTGGCAATGTGACTGGCTGCAGTTATGGCAAGGACGATAAAATCGACATTGCCATGAGGGTGGTTGCTGACCATCTGCGCACAATTGCATTCGCAATAGCCGATGGCCAATTGCCGTCAAATGCGAAGGCTGGTTACGTAATTAGACGAATCCTTCGTCGTGCAGTGCGCTATGGCTATACGTTCCTCGGACAGAGGGAGGCATTCATGTATAAGATTCTGCCTACACTGATGGCAAATATGGGCAGTCATTACCCAGAACTCGTCAAATCGCAGAACCTAATCGAGAAGGTTATGAAAGAGGAAGAAGACGCCTTCCTCAGAACTCTCGAAACAGGTATAAAACTCATCGAGAAAGAGATTGAAGACGCACGGAAAGTAGGACGGACTGAGATTAGCGGAAAAGATGCGTTCACATTATATGATACATACGGATTCCCATTGGATTTGACCGAACTCATATTGCGTGAGCAGGGAATGAGCCTGAACGAAGGTGACTTCAATATCGAGATGCAGAAGCAGAAAGACCGTGCACGCAATGCTGCATCGAAAGAATTGTCGGATTGGGCTGTATGTATCGAGAACAGCGAATCCACAGAATTTGTGGGTTATGACGAACTGGAATGCGAGGCACGTATCGTCCGCTACAGGAAAGTGACACAGAAAAACAAATCGTATTTCCAGATAGTTCTTGACCGTACACCGTTCTATGCCGAGATGGGAGGTCAGACTGGTGACAATGGTTGGTTTGTAGGTGCAAATGGCGAGAAAGTGGAAGTCGTTGATGTAAAGCGCGAAAACAACCTGCCAGTCCATATTTTGCAGACACTGCCTGAATGGATGTTCAAAGGTTCATTTGTTGCAAGGGTGGATGAAGAGAAGCGTCATGCAAGTGAAGCCAATCATACCTGTACGCACTTGATACACTATGCTTTGCGACAGGTTTTAGGTACCCATGTCGAGCAGAAGGGATCGTATGTCTCACCAGCCGTATTGAGATTCGATTTCTCGCACTTCCAGAAAGTTACACCAGAGGAGATTGCTAAAGTCGAGGATATTGTCAACCGTATGATACGTGCTGATTATCAGTTGGACGAGCATAGGAATGTTCCTATTGATGAGGCTAAGAAGATGGGCGCAATGGCATTGTTTGGCGAGAAGTATGGTGATAAGGTGCGCGTGATACGTTATGGCGATTCAATCGAGCTTTGCGGTGGCGTACATGCAAGGGCAACAGGCTGCATAGGACTTGTCAAGATATATGCTGAAAGTTCTGTGGCTGCAGGAGTACGTCGAATAGAGGCACTCACTGGGAAAGGTGCGCTCGATTATTATTCAACCATTGAGCAACGTATGAAATTGTTGCATGAGATGTTCAACAATGCTCCAGACGTTGTGACAGCTGTTCAGAAACACATGGCTGACAGTGAGTTGATGAAAAAGAAGATTGAGGATTATATGCAGCAGCAGGCTGTGGTTCTTCGTGATTCGATGATGAAACTTGCCGAAGACATCAATGGGGTGAAGGTAATAAGTTTCACCGGACAGAACGACCCTGAGATGTATAAAAGCATCGTTCCATATTTCAGGGGTAAGTTCGCTGACCAGAAATTCCTGCTTATCATAGGCAACGTTTATGACGGCAAACCATCACTGACCGTATTCCTCAGTCAGCCAATGGTTGAAGCTGGCTACAACGCATCGCAGATGGTGCGTTCAGGAGCTAAATACATTCAGGGCGGAGGTGGCGGACAGCCATTTATGGCTACTGCCGGTGGAAAGAATATCAATGGTATTGACGAGGCAATTGAATGTATAGTTGAAATGATAAAATAATTATCGTACTGATTAATAACCAAACGAGGGAGACAAAACAAATTGCCTCCCTCGTTGGTATATTATTCTTTTTTATGCGCACAACGGATAATATCCCAGGATTCAATATTGTTCCTGTGATAGCCATTGACGACCACATTGTACATTGCATCTACCATCTCCCTCATCGTGCACGAGACACGCATCAGATGGTTGAGCGGATGGAAGAATGCAACAGTCTTTTGTGCAGCCAGCTGCTTGTTCTTCTGTCCGGGATAAGGCTTCATGAACATAGGCCGCCAGCCGAAAGCATGACGGAAACCCATGGCCTGAGTCTCACGTTCATGCGAATGTCCACAAGGCCTTCTGCCGACCGACAGCACCTTCTCGATACGCTCATCGTCCAGCAAGGCCAGCAACACGCCCTCGCCAACATAACCTGTTGCACCAGTGATAATTACTTTCATGGTTATTTATTTGTTTTTCAGCAATTCAATGATCTCCTTGTCGGCAGGTAGCCAGTTCACAGAGTCGAGTTCCTCCATAGCCAGCCACCGTGCATCTTCATGTTCGAGCAGCGTGAGGTCAATGGCTGCAACTACATTTATCGTTTTCATCGTTGTATTTTTAATGTTGGCATATC
>JAKSNT010000069.1 GCA_024399575.1 Paludibacteraceae bacterium | reverse complement strand
TATTTCTTCCGTGAATGATGAAAAACCGCCTCAAAATTTGCTTTTGTATTCCTTCACCCTTCCTTGCCCCTTCCATCTCCCTTGCTTCCCCCTTCCATCTCCCTTCCATCTCCCTTGCTTGAAATCCCATTGGGACCGCCTTCAGTGAGCCTTGCTTGGCGCTCTTGTCCGAACAATGAAAATATTGTATTAGTTTACCCTGGCATACAAATAACTTCAACCTGCTGATGAGAGAATTTGAATTGGTCACTATATAACATCTAAATCATGTCAACTCCCCAACCACGGATAAATCATACGACAGATGCTGGTTTGCTATCGTAAAAATAGAAATTTTTCAACGACATATTATTGCTGTTTGAAAGAAAATTGCTAACTTTGCACTCGCAAAAAAACAAAACAATATGCTTTTAGATTTCACTTTTCAGAATCCCACACGCATCCACTTCGGGCGGACAGCGTTGGATAAGCTTGCCGAAGAACTGAACAATTACGGACGCAACGTCCTGCTGGTCTATGGCAAAAACTCAATTAAGCGCATAGGGCTTTACGACAAAGTAATCAAGATCCTTTCTGATTGCGGCAAACAGGTTGTCGAGTTGGCTGGCATAAATTCCAATCCACGCTACTCGCAGGTGATGGAGGGTGCACGTCTTGTGCGCGAAAACAAGACTGACCTCATTCTTGCCGTTGGCGGAGGCTCAGTGATTGACTGCTGCAAAGGTATATCCATGGCTGCCTATTGCACCGAGGACGCATGGCAGAAATACTGGATTAACCGTGAACCTATAAACAATCCAGTGATTCCTATCGGCACAATTCTCACAATGGCAGGAACGGGCAGCGAGATGAATTCAGGAAGTGTGGTCACAAACGAGGAAAAACGAATAAAGCAAGGCGTGGTGCAGCCTCTCTGGATTATGGCTCCTAAGTTCTCGATTCTCAACCCTGAATACACCTACAGTGTCCCACGCCTGCAGATGGCAAGCGGAATATTCGACACTTTCTCGCACCTTATGGAACAGTATTGCTCGGGCGACGACGACTGCACGACCGACTATCTCATCGAAGGTCTCATGCGTTCGCTCATAGTATCAGCCCGCAAAGCGATGGTCAATCCTGAAGATTACGAAGCCCGCTCAAATATAATGTGGTGCGCCACAATGGGACTTAACCGCATTTTAGGAGTCAGCAAGAGTCAAGATTGGGAGGTACACAACATTGAACATCAGCTTGGCGCATTCACCGATTGTCCTCATGGCGTTGGCCTTGCAATAATATCGCCTGCCTATTACAGGCTTATATTCAGATATGGGCTTCACCGTTTTGTACGTTTCGCCAGAAACATCTGGGAAGTGCCAGCTGATTTCGGCAATGACGAACAGACAGCGCTTGAGGGTATCAGACGTTTTGAAATGTTCATCCACGAACTCAGGATGCCTCGCACGCTTCGCGAGATTGGTGCAACCGAGGAGATGCTCCCCGAGATAGCCAAAACTGCCCTAAAAGCAGGAGGATATCACACCGTCACGACTGACGAGATATTGCAAGTGTTGAAAAACTCCTTCTAATAAAGAGACGCACATTAGTGCGTCTCTTCTATTTAATAACCACTTTCTTCAGTTCATTGTTTGCATTGAAGACTGGATAATCCACCAGTCGCACTTGCGCCGGATTGATGGTATATACACCTGGATAACGTTCGTTGAGACTAATCTTGAACGTATGCCTGCCCTCTCGCAACTGATAGCAGTAGATGTTGACCCTGTCACGGTACTCCTCACGATACATTTCAGACATACTTTCCTCTTGACGTTCAGCATACGAGCAACCGGCAGGAATAGGTACCGAGACTATGACATTCTCGGCAGTTTTCTCGACAGTAACTTCAATGGTCATCTCGCCATTATTATATAATGTGTAAACTGACATGCCGTTACCCTGTGCCTCTGGGCTCTTGTTCCACCAATTCTGTTCAGTGGATATATAGACATCCCTGCGACCTTTGTATTCCACCTCAATCTCAGAGTTTACAGTAGTACGGTATGGCAAACCTTCCAAAGCCTTGCCACCGACACTTATCTGATAAAGCACATCCTTCATTTCTACAGGCTGACCATTCCACAATGTGCTGACAATCTGCATCTCCATATATTCGCTGAGGAAGCCCTTAAATGCATATTGCAACAGCCACCTCTTGATATTCTTGCACTCTTCTTTTTCATTCCTGTCCTGAAAATACTTATATGCCTGCAAAGACGTCCGGACTTCCTCGCATGTCACGCATTGCCAAGGCGAATTACAATCTCTGAAACTATAATAACTTCCATCAGTATATGTCGTATGCCGCATTGTGTCGAAACGCACCTCGCGACCTTCAATCATCTGTTTGTCAATCCTCAATGTTGTGTTCTTGATGCTGTCGTCAGGTATTGTCATGGCAATTTCCTTAGCAGTCTCTTCATGGCCCATAATCTTATATAATGTAGCAACTTCAAGCAGCAAATTCCATTTTCCACGATATTGTTCTCTGAGCAAAGACAATTCTGTCTCAAGAGCACTCTCGTTTTCCGACATACCCAATGCCTCCAGCACCCTCTGGGTCACCCACAAATCAGCTTCCGCGCCCCTCAGTTTTGCTAAAGATAAAGAAGCCCCTGTGCCCTTCAGTTCTGCTGAAGGTTTCCCCCACCAGCACCACATTCCGTTCTCCCCACGGTTCTTTCTGAGCGTCTTCTCTATCTTCTTTATCTCACGTGAGCGTTCCTCTGTCTCAGGTAACATTCTCAATGCCCTCAACCTGTTTGCCATAAAGTCATTAGAGCCGCACCAATCCTGTTCTGCCACTCTCTCGACACTTGCCATCATCATCTCGCGGGCATCGCCAAAGACACCTACCTTCATCTCGCCATACTCAGGTTTATAAGCCAATGTCACAGTGGCATCACTGTCCATCAGATGGTAACTACCCTCTATCATATTCAAGCCTTGAGGATATACCTTCACGCAACGTTTTTCGCCATCTGTCTTGTACGAGAACTGCATACAGAGCGAATCGTCCTCTGCCACAGAGTGTAACGTATCGCTCACAAATTCACCGTTCGTTCTGTCGACACCTACACCAACAGCACCTACAGTATCACCCTCGACGGCGAACCTCGGCATATTGAGTTTAGCCTCATGTTGTTTTTCAGCCTTTACAATGCTTCTTGCCACACCTCTCTGTTTGCCTTTTACAGCCACAAACCATTCGCTCCACGATGTCAGGTCATCAGGATATTTCACCTTCACGACTGCCCTACCCTCCTTGTCAGTCCTGCAGTCTGGCACAAAGAATGCCACATCATTGAAGTTTTCCCTCATATCTATCTCGTAAGGCAAAGAGGCATCCATGGTCTGACCTCCACCGGCTGTTGTAATCAGAATCACGCCATTTGCCCCTCGTGAGCCATAAAGTGATGTGGCTGTTCCGTCCTTAAGTACTGTTGTAGAGGCTATGAGAGAAGGGTCGAGTGACAATATATCTCCATCGAATGGCACACCATTTACCACATACAATGGCTCAGTTGACGAATTTACAGAACCCATATCTCTGATAAACACGGAAGAGTTTGTACCTGGCATTCCATCAGCATCCACAACCTGCACGCCAGCCACTTCTCCTGCCATTGCGTATGGAATACTCTTTTTCCGAGAAGCACCGTATGAGACAGCCATCACCTCTTCAATCGCCTCATTATCCTCTTTCATAGTCACAGTCATACCCTTGCGAGCATCAGCTTTTACTGTCTGCATTCCTATCATCGAAAAGACGAGAACCCGCTTACCTATTGGAACATTGATTGTAAATCGACCATTTACATCAACAGTTGTACCTAGCAGAGTCCCTTCAACCTGAACCAATCCTCCAACGGCAGGTTCGCCATTTTCATAAAACACCCAACCAGAAACAATATATTCCATACCTATGGCTGAACTGTATTTCTTACTCTTTTTCTCGCATTTCTCCTCCATTCTCTTTCGCATCTCATATTCCAGTTTCTTATCCACAACGCCCTCGCCATCACGGCAACTGCTTCTCACACAAATTTGATTCTTTTCGCTGGTCTGGACATTGACCAGTCTCGTCACTCCTCCCTCATACATGAAAAGAATCTCATATTCTCTCCCTTCCGAAGAAGCCCCCATGTCCCTCAGTTCCGCTGTTGAAGAAGCCCCCGTGCCCCTCAGTTCCGCTGCTGAAGAAGCCCCCGTGCCCCTCTGTTCTGCTGCTGAAGAAGCCCCCGTGCCCCTC
>JAKSNT010000068.1 GCA_024399575.1 Paludibacteraceae bacterium | reverse complement strand
CCTTTGCTAAAATGTAAACATCCACTGCAAATGTAGTAATTTTTGAGAACATTAAACTTATTGACAGATATTTTTATAAGTTTTTAAATTTGTTCGATGGGATTCTGAAAGCAACATTATGCGTTATAGTAGGGCGGTCAGTTTGTTGTAATATTGTTTGCTTACAGGCACGGCTTCGACATCAGGAAGATTCATTTCAGCAAAGATAAATCCTTCAGGATCCTTTCGCAGAACACTGATATGCTCCGGATTCACGAAATATGATCGCTGACATCTGGTCAGGGCCTTGCTGCCGATATCTTCCAGACTCTTCATTGAAGCGCGAAGCATATAGGTTTTCACCTTCGCACCATCAAGATAATGAATCTGGACATAATTAAACTCGGATTTTACATAGAGAATAGCGGAGGGTGCAATAGAAAGTTTCAGCCGTTTGTGCTCATCATAAAAGCGAAGCAATGAGTTATCGTACTCCATATCCCTTCTTTCAAGTTCCATATCTTTCATCTTCACCAGATAAATCAAGGTCAAGAACGTATAGGGGTAAATCAGCGATAGGAAAATGAACTTGATGCACATGGGTAATGTAAAGAAATAGCCCGTCTCCGTTCCTTTGAACAGCACTGTATATAATGTGACAAAGGAGGACATGACAGTCAATTCAATAATACAGTACAATCCGTAATTTAACCATTGCATGCCATGCTTTTTAAGAATAAAGTACAGGCATGTCCTTGACAGGAATGAACATATCAGGATTATGCATGACAGCATTACCAGATGAAAACTGAAGCTCATTGCGCCGAAGGAGTAATAACCTACGATATCGAACGGATTGTAGAGAATGCTACCGCCAAGGAAGAACAATGATAGTATGATGGGATATAATAGAAATGGCAAAAAGCCATCTTTTCTTAAAATTTTCGGCTCCATATATTCAAAATTTGGCGTGGTATGAAATTAAAATCACCCTGTTTTCGTACCACAAATATACCATTATTTCCGCCAAAACGATGTTTCGTGTCATTTTTCATACCATTGGACAAAATGTTTTTTTCCGGAGAATAAGGCCAAGTAATTTTGCATCCGTCAAAAACACGCAGATGATGAAGAATAACGTTTATAAGTATTCAATACAACCCGAAGACGTTGACCTGACCAGGCTGTCCACTATTCCGTCCTTGTACCGAAAGATAATAAGTGCTGTCGCCAACAATATTAGGAAAGAGGGATACGGCGTGGACGTATTGTCGGAGAAAGGTCAAACCTGGGTCCTTGTCCGTTGTGGGATTGAAATACTCAGGCGGCCAGAATTGTATGCCGATCTCACAATAGCTGTATGGAAAGGTGACGAAGATTCCATATGCCATAGCCGTAACGTAGAGATATACGGGGCAACAGGAGAAATGCTTGGATGCGGAATCACCGACTGGAGCATTCTGGACAAAGAATCCCACCGGCCCGTCGTCATGAATCTGGAATCAACACTAGAAGCCAAGACAGTGACATGTAAAAAACCGCGCAGGATCATCCAATTTGAAGGAGGAAATACTAAACATGGGCAAGTCGGGTATAGTGAGTGTGACTTCAATGGGCATCTGAACAATTGCAGATACGTTGATTGGTTTTTTAATCTGTTGCCTGAGAAGGCGACTGCACTATCTTCGCGCATCCGATTGGACATAAACTTCAAGAGGGAGATTCTCAAAGGGGCGGACATCATAGCATCTATCAAGGAGATATGCAGCGGGCAAATTGACTTCTGTATACGTCAGAGTTGCGGCATTGCTTGTCTTGCCTCCTTATCAGTAGTATAACTATTATCAGTAAGCTTAACAATCAAATGAAACATTATTTACAGAGTCTACGGCAGGCCATAATCGATCATTGGGACAGCAAGGCCCTTTGCGATTATCACGGTGATTCGTTCACTTTTGGAGAAATGTATGCGCAGATGAAAAGATTGCATATTCTTTTCGACAAGTTTGGAATAAAGGAAGGTGATAAGATAGCTGTTTGTGGCCGCAACCAGGCCAGGTGGGGAATCAGTTTTCTCGCTGCCAACTCATATAAGGCTGTTGTTGTACCTATTCTTTCAGATTTTACCCCCGACAGCATCTGCTCAATCTTGAACCATTCCGACAGCGTTCTGCTTTTTGCTGATGCGGAAATATGGAAGAACATAGACGGCGGAAAGCTTCAATCCGTCAGGCGGGTAATCTGTCTTTCAGACTTCAGTCTCCTGCAGGGCACAGATCAAGACAGACTGGCGTTTTTGGAGGCGGAACAGGCTTATATCAGAAAGTACCCATCCGGTTTCTCATTAAGGGACGTAGTTCTTCCAGAAGGAAATGACAAAGACCTTGCGGTCATCAATTATACTTCTGGATCGACGGGGGATCCCAAGGGCGTAATGCTCAGGTATGAGTGCCTTTCTGCTAACACTGAATACGCACAGAAGAATGTCCCGTGCCGTCCGGGAGACTGCATACTGTCGATTTTGCCGATGGCTCATATGTTCGGGCTGGAATTCGAGATGCTTTACCCCCTATGCTCTGGGGCGACCATAAACTATCTCGGCAAAACACCATCCCCATCACTTCTGCTTAAAGCGATGCAGGAAGTCAGGCCATACCTTGTAATTGCCGTTCCAATGATCTTTGAAAAGATATACAGGAACAAACTTAAACCCGTTATGGAGAAACCGTCTATCAGGTTCCTTGTCTCTATTCCGGGTATTCGAGGCATCATCTTCTCAAAAATGAGACGCACAATCAACAATGCGTTCGGTGGGAATGTCCGTGAATTCATTATGGGTGGAGCCGCTGTGAATCCGGAAGTAGAGGATTTCTTTAAACGGATAAGACTCAACTTTACAGTCGGGTATGGGATGACCGAAGCTGCCCCTCTTCTGGCATACAGCTCGTGGCGCACATTTGCCCCACATTCCTGTGGCCGAGCAATGGATTTCGTGCAGTTGCGGATAGATTCTGAGAATCCCGAGACTGTGGTTGGAGAAATCCAAGCGAAAGGTGAAAACTTGTTCAGCGGCTACTTCAAAAACGAAAGGGCCACAAAGGCGGCATTCACCGAAGATGGATGGTTCAACACCGGAGACCTGGGACTGATTGATAGGAAGGGCAATGTTTACATAAAGGGAAGAAGCAAAAACATGCTTTTATCCTCAAACGGCCAGAATATATATCCGGAGGAGATTGAATGCATTATCAACAGCCTAGATTATGTCACGGAATCTCTTGTCGTATCACGAGACTCTAAGCTTGTCGCTCTTGTCCAACTTGACGGGAACCAGATAAGTGTAGATGGGGCAGATCCTGAGCAGATTGCAAAAAGAATCAAGCTGGATGTCAATACAAAAGTCCCAGGATACAGCGGGCTTTACAAAGTGGAAATAATGAGAGAGCCTTTCCAGAAGACTCCGAAACTCACAATAAAAAGATTCCTGTATAAATAGAATACATTTGTGTATCCCTTCGCAGGAAGCAAGGAAATCGTTATATTTGTACTTAAATCGGGGTACAGGAAATACCTGTTGAGAGAGACCCGTAGAACTTGATGCGGTTAATACCGCCGTAAGGAATTGTTATGAAAAAATGGACTCAAGAAGCCTGGGCCGAGGCTTCCGGCATCTATGCCGACATTATCGGTCATCCTTTTATTCTCAAACTAGCAGACGGAACCCTTCCAACTGAACAGTTCAAACGGTATATTGCACAGGATGAGTTGTATCTTGGCAACTATGGCCGCCAGATGTTCGCTTTTGCCGCGATGATTGAGGATGAGTCGCAGAAAAAAATGTTCACGGAGTTCGCCAGAGCCGGTATGGAAGGGGAGAAGGCGATGCACGAGCTGATGATTGCACGCTTCGGGATTGATATCTCCGCCATGCCATCCAAGATAACCGCAGCTTACAATGCACACACCGAAGCAGCTATTCAGACAGGATGCAAGGAAATAGCATTCGCGTCGTTACTCCCGTGTATATGGATATACAATGAGGTCGGAAAGCACCTCAAAACCATAGCCACTATTGAGGATAATCCCTACCGCGAGTGGATAGACGAATACGGCAATGAAGAGTTTTCAGCAGCCGTTGATAAGGTGCTGTCGCTGATTAATGAGTATGCCGACAGCACCGACGAGATAATTCGGGCTGAAATGACTAATCAGTTCCGCGAAGGTGTGAGGTTTGAGTATGAGTTCTGGAACTATGCTTACATTGGCGAATAATCAGCAAATTATTAAAGTCATCAGGTCCATCCGCTCATGAACATGAGTTGATGGTAAGCTAATGACGGTTTTCATGCCCGTGCATCAGA
>JAKSNT010000067.1 GCA_024399575.1 Paludibacteraceae bacterium | reverse complement strand
ATTCCCATAATTTCGGCGTATTCTGCGTGAGAAAAAGAAAAAATATTCTGCGTGAGATTAAAACTATTTATTAACTTGTCCCATCCTGAGAAAAACGGACATAATCTCAGTTGTCTCAGTTATCTCAGTTGTTTTGGGGAGGGTAATACCATATTGTGTCATTCCCTGCTGCTGCTTTTAACGTTTCCGACCAGCTTTGACTGAAAACAGACCTTTCTGGACTGACTTATTGACAACATTGCTGCGAGACCTGATATTCTGCGAACCTTGCACGACATTGCCTGAAACGTTAACGTTGATGGTCGAGCCAAAATAGGTAGTGAATGAACCAGATGCAGAGAACTTGTTGCTGCCAGTGCTGGTCACAGTAATATAGCCACCGGTAACGAAATATACTGGATTTTCAGTAATAACATAACCAGTATTATCCAATGAGCAGAATAGTGAATAATATAAACCATCTTCATCACTACCTGCAGAATAAAGAACTGTACCTTCGCTATAATCATTAGGACCAGTACCTACTGCATAATTTCTGTACAAGTTGTTGCTGACGTTTAAATATATACCACCATACATACCATTTGTAGCAGTAAAATCAAGAAATGCAAACCCAAAACCTGACATATAGTCCGTGATCGTAGCATTGCTCGACGAAAGATTCAAGGTGGTTCTTGTCGTAGGTTCATACACATAGGCATCATCAGGGTCTGGACGTCCATCTGAAACACTGATTGGTCCATTGTAGGTATATGTGAATCCTTCTTTGAGGTCAATAGTGACAGTGGCTTTGCTGGCATTGCCCGAGATTGACATTGAGCCCTTAGTTATAGTAGTTCCAGAAACAATAGAACCATTGCTGACCGTATAAACCCACGAGCCATACATTGAACCATTAAAATCTCCAGAACCACCATAAATATCCCATGCCGTACCGTAGTTGTCAGATACATAATAACTGCCCGTAAGAGGGAAGAATGTCGATGAATTCACACTGCTTGAGAAAAATATGACATAAATCAGTTTGCCATTGCCATTCAAGTCACCGCTGGAAGTATATGTAACACCAGATGTAGCAAAACAATAAAGAAGTCCATGAGCATTTAGACCATCGTAATCGCCAGGTTCTCCAAAATATTCTGAAAGATCAGAGATGAAACTTACCTTTTGGCTTTTATCATCAGGGTCTGGATCAGGGTCAGGGTCAGTCGAAGAACGTCTGTCAATCAGCGAGATTGGACCAGAGTAGAGGTAGCTGCCCTGATTGCCGAATGCCATATCTATCGTGCATTCATTGGCATTACCCGAAATAACCATCCTACCGCCTTCTACTGATACGGGCGACTGAGCCACACCATCACGAATCGTAACGATGTCAGCATTGTAAATGTTTCCTGCTTTCTTTTTATCAGAGACATAATATTCACCTGCGGCAGGGAACAATGTAGAGGCCTCGAGCTTGCTTGTAAAGAATGACACACTGACAATCTTGCCGTCGCCTATGGGTTTAGTGCCATTGAACGAAACGCCGTATGTAGCGAAGGTCAATGTCACATATTTAGCAGAGCCTGTAGTGCCCGAAGGGGTATTGTAACACCCCGACATGTCAGAACAGAAATATACATCATTGTCCCGTTGAGGTGTTACGTTGTTGTCCTTGTTTTCCTTCGAACAACCTGCCATAAGACACAAGCCTGCCATTAAGGCAAAAAAGAATAATTTTGTTTTCATAGTTAACGGGATGTTGTTTCTATGGTAACATCTTCACGTGAAATCACAGCAACAGTACCTCTATTAGAATAATTGTCTTTATGTTCAGGCAATATGGCATATATGGTATATGACTTCGATGGGTTTAGCCCTACCAATTTTACAACCAATGGATTTTTCGAGGATGTAATGGCGTATGGCATGCTTTTGCCGCTATCCCTATTTAATATTTCCAGTTTGTCAACTTCTGGCGAAAAACCATCAGGATATTTAATAGAAATGTTTGCCTCAGTACTTCCTTTCGATACAACCTTCATATCCAAATACCAATTGTCGGACGCACCGTTCAACGCAATATTCTTGCATGAAACGACTCCAAGCATAACCATCAATAATTGCAAAACATATTTTTTCATATCATTCATTCAATTTAACGTTAGACTTCTTGCTCTCACGTCCGAAGGTCCATCCCAGACCTACCGACAATTCATTGTTCTGGCAGAAATTGTATCTGTAGCCAAGGCGCATGGTGAAACCCTTGATGTTGCCTTGCAATCCGCACTCAAAGTATCCAGAACTATGCGGCGAAATATAATGGTATTTATAATCATATTTTCCACTGCTATTTCGTTCGCGTATCTCGACCCAACCAAACTCCTCGGTTTCAGCAGTCACGTTCTGGTAGAGATAGCCCATTCCGGCATAGACATAGAGAGGGATAACCAACCTGACGATACCGCCTGCACCGAAACTCACACGGTTGAACGATGTTTTTCCGTCTATGTAGTGAGGTCGGAAGCTATAACCATTATATGACACATAATCTTCTTCGTACGCATGGTTGCTTACACACGAATGACCAAAATGGAGACGCGACAACGATATGTCGGCACTGACATACCATCCTCCGATATGCACCTGTCCATACTGAATACCAAGAGAATTGCCACCGAGTTGCACTGCCCCATAATTGAGCATAACGAACTGGTCGTACGGAAATTCATAGACACGTTTCTCCTTCTCGGTCTTGGTCTTGACCTTGACGCTGGAGAAATTGATTGTCTGCGAATGCGAGGAAGCGACTGCGAGAACTACGGCAAGGAGTGATATAAGAATCCTTTTCATAGTCATTATTGTTTAACGGTTTTAGTCTTGGTAACCTCTTCGTTCTCACGGCTGCTGACCTCAAGGTCGATGGTCTTCACATCATTGCCGATTGATCTCGAAATCCTTACAAGCGACGAGTCGGATGCCTGAAGCGGACGGATGTTGGTGTAGCGTGCAGGGAATCCCTTTACCTTGATTTCCACATCAATCTTGTCAGAATTGCTTCGCTTGGTAGTGATGGCGAATGTAGGCGAAACTATTATGTCGGCATTCTCCTGCTCGGCAAAGAGGAACAGAGCCTTAGCCTTCAGTTCAACAAGAATCGAGTTGAGAGCCTCCTTGACAGCAAGAGCCAGACGCTCGGCATACATGTCCTTCGACTCACCTTTGCGTTTTGCTGGAAGGAAAAGGTCGGATGAACGTATCTCGCTGTTCATCGTATAGGTATGACTGGCATGTGGCACCAACTCGTATGAACCCACGAGAGGCACATTGAAGATTTTCGTTCCATTGTTTGCCATAGTGGCTTGGAACTGACTTACGTTGGCACCTTCGAAAGATACCGTCTGAGCGAAAACAGCAGCACAGAATGACAGTGCCACAAACAAGAATGTAATTTTTTTCATAACACAATATTTATATTAAAATAGATTGTCAATCATCTGTAGTCAGGACCTTCAGTTCCGACTCTCCCACTCCATATTCATTGGCGAAAACGCCCTTGAAGAAATAGGATTTCGAATGTTGCAGCCCTGTAATCACTGCTTTGTAATACCGACCTTCGGAACGCGCCGACTCACTATGAAGACATCGCTTGTCATCGCCATAATGCACTTGCTGCGAAGTCAACTTAGAATCCGATTCAACCTTATACTCGATTGAAATCCAATTGCTGTAACATTTTGAATCGTGATATTTAACCACAGGCGCTTTGCCATTCTTCGCGCCAGAGCTACTTGAAGAGCCTTTCTGCGGTTCGCCAGACGGAGAAGAGGTTGAACATGCCGCCAGCATGACTATTCCCGCCAGCATCATAAAAATAAATCCTTTTTTCATTTGTATGAGTTTTTATATATCAATATTTTTCTTGCTTTTTCGAGCGAATGTCCATCCTATGCCGACTGACATTTCATGTTCTTCGCAAAAATTACCTCTGTAGCCAAGCCTCATAGTGAATCCCTTGATATTGCCTTGCAATCCAAATTCACAATATCCAGAACTATGGGGAGAGGAAGGACGAAATTCAACTCTTCCGAATTCCTCTGTTTCGGCTGTCACATTTTGATACATATATCCCAAACCTAAATAGAAATAGAGAGGGATGACAATTCGTACGATACCACCTCCACCGAAACTTACCCGGTTAAAAGAAAGTTTCCGTGAACATACTTTTTCACCAGAAACATTTAACATAAAATCGTCACGTCCCTCCATGTGATAACCATTAGAACTAGCTGAATATGAAAAATGAAGTGGTGATAAAGAAATATCAGCACTGACATACCAACCACCAATATGCACCTGTCCATACTTAAAACCGAGAACATTACCTCCTACTGGCAAATTAAATACTCTGTCATAATTGAGTATAACGAACTGGTCGTACGGATAAATGCGTTTCTCCTTCTCGGTCTTGGTCTTGACCTTGACGCTGGAAAAATTGACTGTCTGCGAATGCAATGCAACGACAGCAATGACGACAGACAACAATGAAATCAAAATCCTTTTCATAAATATAATGTATTATTGTTTCCGTCAGGGCACAAAAAAAGTGCAAATCCATCATATCGCGTTCTGGAGGTTTTGGCGAACCCAACACAAACGATACTCAGAATCTGCACTAACAATAATTAGTACAGCCATATCGCATATATTTCCTCATGTGTTCGTAAATCGCCAAATT
>JAKSNT010000066.1 GCA_024399575.1 Paludibacteraceae bacterium | reverse complement strand
ATGTCAAGGTCAAGGTTTGCACCCATGACAGCTCCACACTCTTTATAACGGAATCCGAACCAATTGGCAGTATCGAAATTGAAGAACTGGCGCTGCATACCTCCCAAAGCCTTGAAAGTGATACCTTTGTAAGGTGTCAGAATCAATCGTCCGCCACGCAGTGCATTGTCAACACCCAAGGAACGCTCTTCGTACAGACGCAACAATACGCCAGAGCCAAACTGGTCGTAGATATCACCGATAGTGATATTGAAATATTTATAACCACCAGAGACAAAAATACCTTTCACGCCACCACCAGCGAACTCATTGTCGCCATAGCCAGGCAAAGGTTTGTGCATAAGTTCCAGACGTGCTCCGGCAGTAACGTATTTGGAATTGAGATTCAGATTCAGATAGTTGTTGCTGCAGAATGGTCCCATATAACTGTTGGCACCAATGGCAGTATCAACCTGTGGCACTAACATATCTGTCTGGAATGCACCCGAAAGTTGCACTTTGCTATCGCCATCAGCCATCAGAGAGACGACCGACAACAATAGCAAAGAGACAATAAGATATATTTTTTTCATAATTTATTCTTCGCCGTCAACGAGCTTGCGGATTACTTCAATAATGTGTTCCTCAGAGCCATCCTGATATCCAGTATGCTGTTCTACAAGGTTTCCCTTCCCATCGTAGAGGAACAACGATGGAACCATTGCTACATTCATTACTCGCTTGAAATCGCCATTTGGGTCAAGCAGGGTGTAATACTCCCAGCCCTTGCTGTTGACAAGAGGCTTAACCTTTGCAACGTTCTGACCATCATCGATTGATACGATGATAACCTTCATGCCGGTTTCTTCCTGCCAGTCAGCATAGTTTTCGCTGATTGCATCAAGTTCACGCATACATGGCTTGCACCAAGTAGCAAAGAAACTGATTACGAAAGGTTTGCCATCATTGCTAAGCTCTGCTGTATTAACCGTATTGCCATCTATATCCTTTAACGTCACTGATGGAATCTGTGCTGATGCCATCAAAACTACAAACAAGACTGCTGACAATGTAAATAACTTTCTCATAATATTCAAGTTTTAATTTATTTTTCTATTTACTGCCGAAACAATCGGTTTCAACGATTCGTACAACTCACCAAACATCTTGAGGTCCAGCTGCTGAGCCGAATCAGAGAGAGCCTTTTCAGGCTGAGGATGCACTTCGACCATCAACCCCTCAACACCCATTGCCACTGCCGCGCGGGCAAGGTCAGCGACTCCATATCTGAAACCCATTGCATGTGAAGGATCAACGATTATCGGGAAATCAGTATGCTCCTTCAACCATGCCACTCCGCATAAATCCAACGTAAATCTCGTGTTGCTTTCAAATGTCCGTATGCCACGCTCACAGATTATCACCTCATCGTTACCTCCAGAAAGGATAAATTCCACTGCGTTTGTTACATCTTTGACTGTTGCAGCAAAATTTCGTTTAATGATAATCGGTTTTTTTAATTCTCCACAAGCGAGCAACAAGTCATTGTCGTACATGCTTTTTGCCCCAATCTGCACAATATCAGCATATTCAGCCACAATATCAAGGTGAGCTGTATCGCGTACCTCAGTCACGATTTTCATTCCGTAGCGATTGCCGGCACTGTGCATGATTTTCAAGCCATCACCACCTAATCCACGGAATGTGTTGACCTTCGTGCGAGGCTTGAAACAGCCTCCACGAAGGTATTTCACTCCTAAGGAACTCAGACAGGAGCAGACACGTTCCATCTGCTCTTCCGACTCAACAGCACAAGGTCCAGCAATAATCGTTGTCTTGCCACTATTTCGATTGAAATCCTCCACTACTGGTTATTCTTTCAGTTTAAATACTTGAACGAACTCTACTTCCATCATTGCATCACCACCTTTCATTGAAGATGGCACAAACGAGTTCAGCATAGGGAACAAGTCAACCTGAGGAACGTCAGCCGATACACGGAAAACCTCAAGATTGTTGATATACCAGATGAGAGCATCCTTACGCCATTCAACCTCATAATAGAAATAGTTCTCAGGGTTGATGCCACGGATACTTTCAGAATGGTAGCGAACGTTATTGCCCTTACCGAGATAAGCACCGATTTCCAATTTGCCACCAGTGTATTTTATAACGTTGATATGAGGAACACGGCTGTCGCCAACCAACCAGAACGCATGGCAAACATCCTTGCTTCCAGTGAATTTAATCTTTGCACGGAACAAACCGTGAGTCGTTTTGATTGCATCATAACCATTGATTACGTCAGATGTGTAATCATAGTCCTGCATGACGAAACCACGCGAAGGATGCCATGCGGCAGCCTCCTTCTTCTCTGATTTGGTCAGGATGTTCAGGTGACCGTTGAGCAGGATATTCTTGCCGCCATTATTTGCCTGTTTCTCGTTGATGAACGAGTGGACAGCCTTCAACTGGTCGCTGAAATAATGAAATCCCGCTTTCCATTTACCATCAGCAAGTTTATTATAACCGAACCTGTCTTCAAACACCATTTCAAAGTCGTCGATGAACTTGAAACGTTTGTAGTTGCAACCGAAGAAAAACTTGAGGTCATCGCTGTTCTTGAGATCTGCAAGACGCTTTTCCTTCTTGAACTCCTCTGTGGTTTCGTAACGTTTAGGGTTTGCCCAGAACTCATTTCTTTTGATAAACTCTGGATCAGAAATCTTTTCCTTAACCTGATTGTATTGACGAATCATGGAAGAGTTGTCGTACTTGACAAAAATCTCTTTGTCGCTTTTGTCTGTGATTTCGTCAGCAGACTTGTACTGTTTGGCAAGTTCCAGATAACGCTGGATTTTCTTGTCTTTCTGCATCTTAGAGAACTCCTCGGTGAGACGGTACTCCTCAGTGTCTTTGTACTTGCGCTTGCTTACAGACTCCTTGTTTGCAATGAAGTCAGGCTTCTTGACAGCCTCAAGCAACTCGTTATACTCCTTCATGATATCCGACTCGCGGACAGCAGCATAACGATTGTAATCATCAAGCATTCTACGTTTTTCTTCATCGTACTTTTCCGTACTCTGCAGCGTTCCAAACAGTTTTTTCCAAAATAAATTCATATAATTATTTAATTAAATAAGACCTTTCAATTTCACAACATTCCACGCTGCAAAGTTACACATAAAAAGCCATACTGCCAAACATTTTTTCATTTTTATTATCCGCGAGGAAAAATGCACAAATCATACCTGCAAGGCATCTCATTGAGGCATCGTTTCACCGCCACAATTATAATAAAATTTTTCCGCCTCTTTCAGCAACGCATCAGTATCTATATCGTCAAATATCGGATATTCAGGTGATAAGTCGAGGAGGAATTCCATATACGACGGAAGAGTAAGCAATGCTCCACACCGTCCGACATTGTAATCACCAAATTTAATTGCATGTCGGACGTGGTATTTTTCGTAGTGTTTCAACACGGAAGAGATGCTCTTAGCCTGACTGGAAGTGGCTTTCACCTCTATGGGAACACACTCGCCATGATACCTCACCATGAAATCGAGTTCCAAACCCGACTCCTTATGATAATAGTAAAGGTTCTGCTGCTTCTTGATGAGCATTTCCGCCATCAGATTCTCATAGATTGCCCCCTTGAACCCATTGAGGCGACCATTCAGTATATCAGCACGTGTGGCATCTCCGAGCATTGAGACCAACAACCCTATGTCTGAGATATATACCTTGAAAATGTCTTTATTCACATAGCCTTCCAATGGGAGCCCGGTTTCAGTAACGTTATAGCAACGCATTGCCATTCCAGCATCCTCCAACCATTGGAGTGCACCAAGGTACATCGAACTTCGTCCTCCACGCCTGGCAACTGAATACTGGAACTTTTTATTCTCTTTCGAAAGTTGTTTGGGAATGGAATCAAAACACTCACGAATATATGCCTTGTCTTCGACAGCTGCATATTTGACCATATCATCGCGATATTCCTTCAAGATAGAGCGGTGAACCTCATTGACTTTCCCAATATTGCCAGTCTCAATCAGTCTGTTCACGGCATCAGGCAAGCCCCCGACTGCAACATATCGGAGCAGCAACTTCTTCATTTCGACATGAATGGCTTCTGGCACAGGGGTCTCACGCTTTATGCACTCTCTCAACACGTCTATGACTTCGTCAGGCATACCGTGAGCCCAAAGAAACTCCTCAAAATCCAATGGAAACATCTGCACAATCTGCTCCGAACCTACAGGAATGGAGTTATTCCTAAATTTCTCCAGCGACATAAGCCTGCGACGCATCCCCTTTGAATCAGCACCATAGCCCTGAACTCCAAGCAACGACCCCGTTGCTATAATATCATACCTGCCATCCTCCTTGAAAAATCTCAACGAGGTACGCGCATCCATGCAATCCTGGATTTCGTCAAAAATAATACATGTCTTGCCCGGTGTGAATTTACACGACCTTATTTGGGCAGAAAGTTTCATGATTATGGTATCTACATCCTTCGCAGCGAAAAATACCGCCATCATATCTGGCTGCTTTACAAAGTTTATATAGGCAACGTTCTCCTTGCCGTATGCCCTTTCAGCAAAATCCCGCACTATGAAGGTCTTTCCGCACTGACGAATACCCATAACAACTAAAGGAATACGTTTTTGACCGTTTTTCCAATCCCAAAGAGCCTGTTCAATCTTCCTTCTTAACATTTTTCCAAACGACTTTTACCTATTTTGTTACACTTTTCCGAACGACTTTTAC
>JAKSNT010000065.1 GCA_024399575.1 Paludibacteraceae bacterium | reverse complement strand
GGATGTGCGGTTTGCCTTATCGAATGACGCTTTGAAAGTATAGGGGATACCTAACGCATCAGTCACCCTTTTCATCTGCTCTGCCACCTGCATCACCATCGCTTCACTTTCGATGACACAAGGTCCTGCTATCAGTTTAAACATAGACTTCCAAATTAGACTGCAAAGTTACAAAAAAAAGAGACGCGCACATCACTATGCCGTCTCTTTTTTTCAGATATTTTCAAACTAGTTATTAATCTTGATTCAAGTTCACACGCTTGAACGAAGTTGGAGTTGCATGGTTAGCCTTGCAATAGTCAGTAACTGACTGCTTCGAATCTTTGATAAACTCCTGTTCCATGAGAGTACTCTCCTTGAAGAACTTGTCAAGGCGACCCATCGCAATTCTCTCAAGGATAGCCTCTGGCTTACCCTCTTCGCGAGCCTTCTCCTTACCGATTTCAAGTTCTTTAGCCTTGATATCCTCTGGAACTTCATTGCGGTTCAAAGCAACAGGGTTCATAGCAGCAGCCTGCATAGCGATGTCACGTGCTACTTGACGTTCAACATTTTCTTCAGCGAAAGCAACAATCGTTGCCAACTTATTGCCTGGGTGCATATACTCAACTGTGTAGGCACCTTTAACAAATTCATAGTAACCGAGTTCCATCTTTTCGCCAGTGACGCCAGAACGCTCAGTGATAAGATCAGCTACTGTACGACCATCGATTTTGAAATTGAGCAAAGCGTCAGCGCTCTCAAACTGCTCATTCATTGCAGCATCAAGCAATTTCTGCGTCAATGCAACGAAATCAGCGTTCTTGGCAACGAAGTCAGTCTCGCACTTCACAGCAACTATTGCAGCGAAACCAGGTTTTGCAGCAGCAAGTACGCAACCTTCAGCAGCAGCACGGTCGCTACGCTTTGCAGCGATAGCCTGACCACGTTTACGAATCAGCTCAATAGCTTTCTCCATATCGCCAGCAGACTCATTCAAAGCATTCTTGCAGTCCATCATTCCGGCACCAGTCATATTACGGAGCTTTTTAATCTCCTCCATTGTAACAGCCATAGTATTCTAAATTTATATCTGTATTAAAAAATTGAGTCGCTTCTGTATTGCAAGAAGCGACTCATTATAAAACTTTATTCAGCCTTTGGAGCCTCTTCCTGAGTTTCAGCCTCGTCTTTAGGTTTGCGGGCAGACTTGCGAGCACCTATACGAGGAGCCTTAACCTCTGGTTGTTCAGATTTCTCATTCTCTTCACGCTCAAGTTTACGTTCCTGAGCTCCAGCCTTGATAGCCTCAATCATTTCGCGAACAATCAACTCAACTGATTTTGTTGCATCATCGTTTGCTGGGATAAGGAAATCGACGCCCTTAGGATCGGAGTTTGTATCTACTATTGCAAATACAGGAATACCGCAACGTTTTGCCTCAGCAACAGCGATATGCTCCTTAGTCACGTCAACGATGAACAATGCAGCAGGAAGTTTCTTCAAATCCTTGATTGAACCGAGGTTCTTCTGCAACTTGTCGCTCTGGCGTTTAATCTGTAATTTCTCACGTTTCGACAAGGCATCGAATGTACCATCCTGCGACTTCTTCTCAATCTGATCCATCTTCTTGATAGCCTTGTGAATAGTCTGGAAGTTGGTCAACATACCGCCTGCCCAACGCTCTGTGATGTATGGCATGCCTGCCTCCTGTGCGAGTTCGGCAACCACGTCTTTAGCCTGTTTTTTCGTTGCCACAAACAAAATCTGTCTGCCCGACTTAGCAATCTGTTTCATTGCAGCCGATGCCTCTTCTATCTTAGCAACTGTCTTGTGGAGGTCGATGATATGGATATCATTCTTCTCCATAGGGAAAATGTATGGAGCCATTGCTGGGTTCCATTTGCGCTTTAAGTGTCCGAAGTGAGCACCTGCGTCTAATAAAGATTGAAAATCAACCATTGTCTTTTCTTTTTTTTGCGGAGCAAGATTTATTGCTCCAATTGTTTACATTCTTATTAACTTGACGTTTAGCCTCAAGCAACCGCTTGGTAGTCAGTACTGAATCCGAACGGTTTAGATACTAAACAAAATTCTGTTAAGCAACCAGTCTCATTAACGTTTTGAGAACTGGAATCTCTTTCTTGCCTTTGGACGACCTGGTTTTTTACGCTCAACGACACGTGCGTCGCGAGTGAGGAATCCGGCAGCTTTCAAAGCTGGTTTGTCATCAGCGTTGATTTTCACGAAAGCACGAGAGATAGCCAGACGGAGAGCCTCAGCCTGACCATTGATACCGCCACCGCAGAGAACGACTTTGATGTCATACTTGCCGGCAACGTTCAATGTATTGATTGGCTGGTTGACGATATATTGGAGCAAAGGAGATGCAAAATACTGTTCCATCTCACGTCCATTTATAGTCATTTTACCAGTACCTTCCTCTACATATACACGAGCAACTGCAGTCTTACGACGACCAACTGCACCTTTTACCAAATATTTTTCTTGTGTTGCCATACCCCAGATTATTTAATGAGATTTAAATCAATTGACTTTGGCTTCTGAGCCTCATGTGGATGCTCAGTTCCAGCATAAACATAAAGATTGTCAAGCAACTGCTTTGCCAACAAATTTTTTGGCAACATACCTTTTACAACTTTCTTAATCAAAACTTCAGGACCCTTCTCCATCAAAGTTTTTGGAGTTGCCTCACGCTGACCGCCTGGGTAACCCGTGTAAGAATAGTAAATACGGTCTGTCCATTTGTTACCAGTCAATTTGACTTTGTCTGCGTTAATGATGATTACGTTGTCACCGCAATCGCAATTTGGCGTAAAGCTTGGTTTGTATTTACCGCGAAGGAGTTTTGCAACCTTAGATGCCATACGACCAAGAACCATGTCTGTTGCATCAACTACAACCCACTCTTTCTGAGCAGTTGCCTTGTTGACAGCAATGGTTTTGTAACTTAAAGTATCCATTTTTCCCTTTTCTATTAAACAATTAGAACTGTTTTTGATACATTTCCCGACCCACGAACCGTAGGCTAATCTGCTCTGAGTCAGATGCATGTACCAGCATTCGCCCCTTCCAGGGCTTGGATAATAATCGGACTGCAAAGGTAAACATTAATTTTCTGTTCACCAAACATTTCCCACTTTTTTTTTCAAATTATTTTTCAGACAATAATTATGTTTTCCTCTTGGGCAATTCACCTATTTCATTTTTCCATCAGCGCCAGCCAATTTTCCCGATGTATAACCATTCCCCATATATTTCAGACAAGCCCTGGCAATCTCGGCTATAGTCGCCTCACATTGTTCAATCGAGCATTCTGCATCCTTGATGAAAACAGACAGAAAAAAACATCTTCCGTCAGGCAATATTACACATGCAAGGTCGTTGATGGCAATTATTTTCCCCTCAACAAAAGGTCCAGTTCCTGTTTTATGCACAACCACGGCATCATCGCCGAGATGACGTGAAATTCTGTTCTTTCCAGTATTGCATTCCGCCATCATCCTCCACACATTATTATAAAAAGGTTCATCTTTCATGCAGTAAAACCATTTCATCAACGATAATGCCGCCTCAGGTGTAGTCCAGTTGTCGTAGCAACGCTTCAGATCTTTTCTCATTGTTTTCTCATCCACTGCAATCTGACACCCATCACTCGTCAACGAGTCAATGAACATCTGAGTTTTGTCAATGTTCACCACATTGTCAAACAATAAATCGCAGGCATTGTTGTCGCTCATCACAAGCGAATACCACAACAACTTTTCTATAGTGAATTTCCCGCCATTCGGATATTTATCCACCATGGGACTCCAAGTGTCATTTGCCAAGCCACTCTTATTCACAGTCACAATGTCGCCAACCGTTCTCCCGCTTCCTTTCAGTTCATTGCAGACAGCAAGCGCCTGGTGGAATTTAACAACACTCAGCAACGGAAATTTTTCATTTTCCGAAATTCCAACTGTCATACCATCATCGCTCGCAAACGACACACCAATCTTTGCAGGAACATCACTTACAATACTCAGAATCGTATCAGTCAATGAATTCGACGGACTCACGAACTCCCGTGCACTCACATCAATAAATCCGAGTACGACTGTCAGCACAACAATCGCTATTCTTTTCATGAAATCGTATTGTCTATTCCTTGTCAGGAATTATGATACAAAGCAACAGATAAACCAGCAAGCCAGGAAAGCCTGCAGTGCACAAACTCAACAGGACATATGCCACCCTGACCACCGTAGGATCGACATCAAAATATTCTGCCATTCCGCCGCAGACACCTCCAAGCATCCTGTTGCATGACTTTGTCAACTTTTTTCCATTCATATCAGCAAGTTTTAAATTCATCATACCAAAAGAGCACCAACCTTCCCCCTAAGTTGATGCTCTTTGAAGTGATCCATACAGGATTCAAACCTGTAACCTTCACATCCGTAGTGTGACGCTCTATTCAGTTGCGCTAATGGACCAACACAATCCTTTCGGATTTGCGACTGCAAAGTTACAACCTTTTCCCGACCCCACCAAATATTTTCGCAATTATTTTGAAAAATATTTCATACTTCGCAATACTCTATTTATCAAACATCTACACATCATTTCCAAAATCATCCACAAAAGTTGTACCTTTTCTCGCCTAAAAACACGCCATCTGTTCTCTCTTCACAGCCGAAAATCAAGCAGCAATCTATGTTTTCTTGATGGTCAGGACTTACATTCCATATTTCTCTTTCAGTCTTGTTTCGAGGCAACTCATAATCAGTGCTATTTTACCTCATTCTTGCATTGCCTCGTAGGTGCCATTATATTCTTTTGAATGACTGGGGTGCTTGAAACCAATGGTTATCCTCTGACT
>JAKSNT010000064.1 GCA_024399575.1 Paludibacteraceae bacterium | reverse complement strand
ATCATTGGAGCCACCTCGTCCATCAGATAGAACTGGCTGCCCAGCAGACCCGGCTGACGGTCAAACGGATTCCTTCCGTCCACCAGAATACTTCCATGCTGCGGCTTCTTCAGTCCGCAAAGTAATGTCAGCAACGTGGTTTTGCCGACACCATTCTCACCCAGAAGACCGTAGATGCAGCCTTCGTTCAAGGTCATCGTGATGTTCTCCAGGACTTTGTTGTCCTTGTAGGAGAATCCCAAATCATTAATTTCAATCATATTTTTGCAATGTTTTAGTGTACTACTGAACTAATACACTGCAAAGATAAGCACACTTATTTCAAACTTCCAAATAAAATCTGAATTATTTTTGGAGCAATTCAGTTTTGAGCTTTCTGACAAGTGGAAGAACTGCGTTGCGCAGAACACGTTCGTTCAACTGATGACCGCCTTCGAAACGGGATGCCTGAGTGTAGTACTTTCTGAATATTTCGTAACCGCTGCGTGCAGTATCATCTTCTGTACCGAAAAGTCCCCATGTGATGGCACGCTCAGCATCTGTTATACCATCAAACTGTCTGCGCTCCATCGTGAAATAATGCTGTATGGTTTCTTTGGTAATCCGGAACTCCTTGGCATTATCCTTCCTTCCGTTGAGATATTTGAATGTGCCCGGCTTCAGCACCTTAGACATACGTGACATATTGAATGCCGGATTGACGCATATCCTGCGATAGCCACGCATCTGCTGTGCATACATTCCGCCCATTGAAGTGCCGATGATGAGGTCAGGATTCTGTTCAGCACAGAACTCCTTCAAAAATGGAAGAGCCTCCTGCGGATCCATTGATATGTCTGGCGCGACAATCTCGTCATCCGGCAGAATTTGCCTGAGCAGCTGGGCAGTTCCAGTGGCACCCGACGAAGCAAAACCGTGAAAGTACAGAATCTTCATAAACAGGAATCATCAAGTTCTGACTCAAATGCTTAGAGTCACCTTCAGATTATAATGACAGCGTTCTATTTTACAGTTGCCCTAATATTCTTTTCCTCGGCTATAACACTCTGATCTTTATCATACTGAGGACTGTACTTTCCACGGGGAATGTCGCGGAAAATAAAGTAGTTCGCCTTTCGCGCGGCTTCGATATGATCAGTAGTTGCTGTGTTGATTGCCGAAGCGGCAAGATCGATAAGTGAGGCAAGAACGCTATTATTTTGAGATCTCACAGAAAGATCGAGGTACAAATCGCAACTCCTATCGAAGATAATCTCTCCGGTCGCAGCAGATTTGATGAAATACCTGATGTCAGCTTGAATGCCAAAACCTTTCTTTGCCCAGGAATTGATTTCAGAGAACACGACTGCATCACATCCAAAATAATTCTTGAACATTGTCAAGGATTTATCTACAAACAATTCGGAATCGTATGCACTCTCCGCTTTCAGAACATCCATGGCAAGTAACGGTGAGATTACATAGTAACCGGCCTCTGCCAACGGCCTGCTGATGGAAGTATAGAGAAGATCCTTAGCCTCGACATTTGCGGTATTGTTTATAGGAGGCATAACAAGGAGAACCACAGGTTGCTCCTCGTACATTTTGGCATACTGATCACCTCTGGTAATCTGGTTCATCGTACCGCATGACGAAAAAAGAGCGGCGAAGCCTAAGAAATAAAGGACTTTTTTCATAATCATTCGGTGAATCTTTTAATTAAAGGAGCAATGAAAGTTGCTGATTCAGGGTACAGCTCCATTTCCTTCTTCATCATTTCCTCTCCCTTCTGTCTGAAGATCAAGATGTAGTCTGTACCACCAAAAGATCTTTTCTGCTTGTCAGTCGCATACATGGCGAATATCCCAGCAGTTTCTGGTTGGAGGAGAAGATAGCCATATTCCGCGCATATGCCAGGAGGAGGCATCTGCCTTGACCCAACAGGATGCTGAACGATATCTTCGTATGCTACAACGAGTTTGCAAATACTTTCGGGAGTTTGCTTGTCGTATGTCTTATACGCCAGGCTCTCATATAAAGTTACGTCATTTGATTCACCACCCCAATAATATAGGGAAGAAGTGGTAACGCATGATGACAGTATGAGACAAGCAGCAATGAAGATCAATGATTTCTTCATAACTCAATTACCCTATGCTCTGTGGCAGAAAGAAAAAGCTTCTTGTTGTACACCTCATTGCCAGAGACAAGGACTTTCACGTCGTGCTGTCCCGGTTCGATATTGATGGTGTTCAAAGCGGTTTTCTTAATGTTGCGACCGGACTTGTATCCCTTTGCCTTGACGGTTTCAGCATTATATTCAGTGCCATCAACAACGATGACGATGGGCTCTTTGTCGGATGCTGTGAAAGAAATTTCAGCAATGTCCGATTTGCCGGAAGACAATGAATATGAGCCAACACCACAGCCCGATAGAACTATGGCACTAACAAGTGAAATAATGATCTTTTTCATATTTACTTATCTGAAATGTAATAATTCTCAAGAGTTTCGGCATCAATTTCATCTCCTTCGAATGAGCAGATAGAAATCTCTGTCTCCTGAGTTTCCCCTATTGTCTGAAGTACAGTGACAGCACCTACTTTTGTCCCCGGAAGTTCAATATTGAGACCGGTCTGAGGGTTGGTTACAGTCTTTCCCTTCTTGTATACGGTGAAAACATCTCCGGCTGCGATGCCCTGTGAAGCACCACCTGAAATAATATACGAACCGTCGTCAACGGAAAGTATATAAGATTTCCACGGCTTATCCATACACTTGTTGATGATATTCTCAACAAGCTGACCAAGTGCTGCACTTATTGCTTTATCGCTGAGTGTTGCATCATATCCGGCTGTATCTCCGATGCCCATAGTCTGCTTGGTTGTGGTTTCAGCATACCCTTTTGCCTCATCGGAATAGATTATCAGACCCGTAGCAGCCTCAACAAGGCGAATGCTTACTCCAGCCTCCACAGTTTGAGTTTTGATAGAAGAGAAAACCTTCTGCTCGCCTTCAGCCTTGCGACCGAATTCGGTGATTGAGCCAAGAATGATGTAATCGGCACCAATCTTATTCATACCAGCACCAGCCTCTGCTACCAATACATCAAGGTCATCTCTTTCAAGAAGAATGAATTTTCCGCTTGCTGCGAGCTTCGATGAGAGGATGTCGAGAGCCTGCTTCCTCATAGGATCATTTTCCTTGTCATAGAACAAGCCCTTTGCATACTGAGTCTCATTTGTGAATCGGCCGATGGCAACTTTTCTCTTGATGGCCTTATCGCCTTGGGCGACAGACGGAACTGCACAAAGGATTGCAAGGGACGCAATCAGAACAGATTTAATCAAATGCTTCATATTCGAAAACGCTGTTTTAGTATCAATAATATGTAATCAGTTATCAACTGCGTAAATCCAATGATACGGCATGGCGTAGCACTTACAATGAAAGTTTGTAACGATGCTCAAAGTCCTCACGCGAGCAGAACAAGACGCTCATATCCTCGTTATTGTAAACGGATGACCAGATAGTAATCCATGGCCAGCTCAATTTGTTGTCAATGTCAAGCGTAGGGTCAAGAATCAGTAATATCTTCATTTTTTCAATACAGTCCGGATCGTTTTTCATGATGCGTGCTGCATGGCAGATATCCATAGCTTCCTGCGAAGTGACAGACTGTTTCAGATAAAGCAATGAGTCAACGACATCGTGACGCCAGAATCCCATCTCGCTACTCAAAGCCTGATCTTCCGGAAATTCCATTGCGTCTTTTGAAAGATAATAGTTGGTCGCAATAACGTAATTGTCGCCCTTCTGTGCATGGATGGTCGGATATTTTGGATCCTGTGTACGGGGTTCGTTCTTCAGCTTTTCTCCCGTCAGGATTTGCATACTGTTTTGGGTCCACTCAATGACGGCACGGTCACCGGATTTGTCTGCAAATTCGAAGTGCATGTCAATCCAGGGAACGGTACTTTCCGATATCTGGAAAATAGAGATAATGTTGAATTGTTGCAGCATATCTATAGCCTCCCTGACGGTAGCGCAACGGTCAAGGATTATGCGGGTAATCATAGCGTTGGTCAGATTTGGCTTGCCTGGCGTTGTCTGATGTGTGCCATCATACTCCAGAACCATAAGACCAGACATAAGACCAGCCTCGTTCATGCCGTCAAGAATGAAATAGGGTGCATAAAGCGTAAGCTCCTGCATACGAGTTGTTCTGTAACCTAACTCCTCGTCCATGAACTGTGTCAGAATGCCCATATCTGCGGTTCCTACAGTGGCATAACGGACTACTTTGCCGTTTGCATCCTTGACTTGCGGGGTGTGTACAATCATCGTGTGGTCGTCTTTTGGCGGGAAATCGTAGTTGCGTCCCATGACATAGCCGCCATTTCTGCCATTTGCACTGAAACAGGTACAACCACCGCAATATTTGTAGATTGAGTTCATATTCGGTCTCAATAATTCGGTGAAGTCGGTTTCCGAATCGGGCAGTATAACATTCTTGATTGCATCAAAAAGTGAGACCAGATTATCTGAATTGGCTTTCAGAACTTCATCCAACTTGTAGTCGAAGAGACAGTTCATTTCGTAAAGATAATTTTGGTCGTCCACCTGATGCAGCGTCTGGATGGTTTTCCACTGATCGTCAGTCCATGTGACACCGTCAGGTTTTGCGGGTGGAATAACAGGGTCATCGGAAGATTTTTCGCAGCCTGACAAAACCAGAAGGTTTACCATAACTAGGAATAATGCTTTTTTCATAGATTTTTTCTTGACTTTATTAATCTTACAAAGGTATAAAATGAAATACAATATTTTGTTTCTATATCTAAAAATCAGCGGGATAAACGGTAAAGGACCGCATATCCCGCTGATTAAAATATTATACACTAATGATTTTTA
>JAKSNT010000063.1 GCA_024399575.1 Paludibacteraceae bacterium | reverse complement strand
AGGACATCATCGGTATGTGGGAAGGCGTTGAGATGACGGGTGAAGAGACCTATGGAGATGCCAATCACCGCATTGAATACAAGGCTGACGGAACTTATGTGTATTACGATAAAGATGGTGATGATTGGAAGTTGAGTGAGGATGTTGACAACGAGTATAATGTGGATGGTGACTGGCTTGCTTCTCGTTGGCGCCCGAAGGCAGGAGAAGACTTTGAATACGAGTGGTGGGACATCGTCGAAATCAAGGACGGCACTATGAAATGGTCTGCCCTCCGTGAGAAAGAGGACGGCACGCGTTATACCACTACCTTCACTTGGAAGAAGATTCAGTAACAATAATGATCTTATCCTTATAGTGTCAGAAGACACGATAAATGATGGACTCAGCATCGAAAGGTGCTGAGTTTTTATCTTGGTTTATCGTGATGGATATATCAGTGTTACAGTGGATTGAATGTGGTTTGTTGAAATAAACTAAGGTGATTTAGGTGATGGGTTTATACCAAAAATCCCAAAAGTTGCGGAGTGAAATGTCTAAAAGTTGCGGACTACCTGCTCAGACGTAAGTTGCAAGGCAAGGGTGCTGTGTTGGTGCAGGGGCCTAAATGGTGCGCAAGACTACAACGGCAAAGCAAGTAGCAGCCAGTTTGCTGGATTTAGGCGATACTGCCGTATATGTTGTTCCTATTGCCTGTCTGAAAGATTGATGTATTTGTTAGAAAAGTATATATAATTATGAAATATCAAATATTATCGTGTTGTATTTCACTTCGCTGTATTAGTTGTCTGACATACTCTCATAACCTTGCATTCTGGACGCTACTATGAATGACACTATAGGTGCAAGAAGGTTGAATATGCAGTATGGCAGATACTCTATCGTAGGAACGCGAAGCACTGTGGCTTGCATGATTCCGCAACTGTTCCAAGGCACGAGAACAGAGGTGACTGTAGCGGAGTCGCTGGTAGTTCGTGTGAGAAGTTTCTGAGGGAAGCCCATCTTCTCGTAGAGTTTGCTGTTGATGCTGATGGTCATGAGGATGGAGAGGTATTGGTCTGCACAGATTACGTTTCCTGCAATACCTGTAACCTCGGTTACAGCTGTGAGGGACTTTGGTCCACGCACGAGTCTTGCAAGGGCGGTTGTCACCTCGCTCATTATTCCACTGCCGTTCAGGATGCCACCGAAAGCACCTGTACACAATATAAGGAATATTGTAGGGAGCATTCCGCACATTCCGCTGGTTGACACAAGGTTGTCCAGTTGTTCCAGACCTGTCGAATGGGAGGTGCTGCCATAGATAGAAATCATCACACCTTTAAACATGCTTTGAATGTCAGAGCCTCCGCCAATCTCGGCAATGATATCAGGTTGTGCTATGAGAGCCGTGAACACTGCAGAAAGTGCAGAGAGCATCAGCACTGCAAGAGCAGGAAGTTTCAATGCTATCATCGTGCCTGTCAGAATTGGTACGATTAGAAGCCAAGGCGAGATGCAGAATGAATTCAGAATGCCATCTGAAAATTCCTGTATTGACAAGGCTGCCTGACTGTCCATCGTAAGACTGACCACAAGGAATACTACAAGAGTGATGACGAAAGTTGGTATGGTGGTGTAGAGCATATATTTGACATGTTCGAACAAAGGTATGCCTGCAAGCGAAGAGGCAAGAACGTTGGTGTCGGATAATGGCGAGAGTTTGTCACCAAAATATGCACCTGAAATGATTGCACCGGCTGTCCATCCTGGCGAGAAACCAAGCACGTTGCCAATGCCGATCAGCGCAACACCTATTGTCGCAATTGTAGTCCAGCTGCTGCCGGTCATAAGCGAAACCAGTCCGCAGATGACGCAGGCTGCAAATAGGAATATGGCAGGTGAAAGAATCTTCAGACCATAATAAATCAGAGTGGGAACAACACCGCTGATCATCCACGTACCCGCAACAGCACCGATGAAGAAGAGAATGAAAATAGCTTCTGTGACGCTCTTGACACTACTGGTCAACGACTCAATGAGTTCGCTCCACGTGGTCTTGAAATAGGTTATAGCGATTATGATGGCGACTGCTGTTGACAGCATGATTGCCACCTGAACCGCACCGTCCAATGCGGCAGTGCCGAATGCAGCAATCGTGATGGTTAGCAACGCAATCATCACAACAAAAGGAATAAGTGCAATTAAAAGTCTGATATTTTTCATATTTGTATTGTGTTTATCAAGTGAATAACCTTAGTTTGCAAGGTATGTTTTTTCAGGGTGCAAAGGTACGAAAAAAAAATGAAACTACGGCATTTTTGTCGAAAAAGATTTTGACAACTGCAATTCTTATAGAATTTACATCATTATGTCAGAAAAAAGTAGTAACTTTGCGAAATCAAATATTTCCGATATGAATAGAGTCTTACAGAAACTGTTTGGTTTTGATTCAGCAACAATGAAGGTCCGTACTGAGGTACAGGCGGGCATCACGACCTTCCTCACAATGGCATATATTCTTGCGGTCAATCCTTTTATATTCTCCGCCCTCAATGACCCTGAAGTTACTCCTGGTGCGGTCTTCACTGCTACGGTACTTGCGGCATTATTAGGCACACTTATTATGGCGATGATGGCAAAGAAACCGTTAGGACTTGCCCCTGGGATGGGTCTGAACGCATTCTTTGTTTATACTGTTTGTCTGGAACTTGGCTATTCATGGCGGATGGCATTGACAGCTGTGCTGCTCGAGGGAATACTCTTCATAATACTCTCTGTCACCTCCGTTCGCGAGAAAATTGCTAATACAATTCCTGCCAATATTAAATATGCCATCACTGCTGGTATAGGAATATACTTGGCTTTCATAGGCTTGCAGAATTCAGGCATTGTTGTTGACGAACCATCCACTCTTGTCACTCTCAATTCCCTGATGACTCCGACCAGCTTGCTATTCATTTTTGGATTGTTCTTGACGGGCATTCTTGTTACATTGAAGATAAAGGGTGCTTTGCTTATCGGACTGCTTGTATCGACACTTATGGGCATTCCCCTTGGACTTGTCCATTTAGATGGCTTTATGCAGATGCCTGACTCAATCGCACCTATCGCCTTTCAGTTCCAGTGGCAAAACATACTCACGTGGGATATGGTTGCAATTGTCTTCACATTCCTGTTCCTTGATTTGTTTGACACCATTGGTACTGTGGTTGGAATCTCAGTGGTCTCAGGTAATGTTGACAAGGATGGCAAAGTTGATGGAGCTGGAAATATTTTGCTTGCTGACGCCATAGCAACCACTGTCGGTGCATGTCTTGGCACAAGCACTACGACAACTTATCTTGAAAGCGCATCGGGTATCAAAGCCGGTGGACGTTCTGGACTTACAGCTTTCATCATAGCAATTGGATTCGCTGTCGCTCTATTTTTCTCCCCGATTTTCCTTGCAATACCAAGCCAGGCGACAGGTGCCGTGCTGGTAGTTGTCGGTGCTATGATGATTTCTCAGATTGCCAAGATTGACTGGGAGGATATGTCGGAGGCTATTCCCGCATTCCTTACAATCATATTTATGCCATTTAGTTACAATATTTCTGAAGGTATTATGATAGGTATGGTGTCGTATGTGCTGATAAATGGTGTATATGGTCTCTTCCATCGCGAATTACTTAATAAAGTCAGTCCTCTGATGTGGGTTCTTGCTGTGATTTTTATTGCACGATATATTATCAGAGGGTAAAATCAATTATGAAATACAGAAACATATTCTTTGACCTTGACGGAACATTGGCTGACTCTGCCGATGGTGTCATCAATTCCGTCATGTATGCTTTGGAAAAACATGGCATACATGAAACTGACCGCAACTCGTTATACCGTTTCATCGGCCCTCCGCTGCTTGACTCATTTCAACGGTTCTATGGTTTTACGCCCGAAGAGACTCAGCAGGCTCTGGCTGACTACCGTGAATATTATTCGGCAAAGGGAATATTCGAGACAGAATTGACCGAAGGTTGCGTCGAGATGCTTACACGACTGAAGTCGAACGGTTGTCGCTTGTTTGTATGCACATCCAAACCAGACCGTTACACCGATGAGATACTTCGTTATTTCAAGATAGATACCTTTTTTGATGGCGTCTTTGCCGCATCGTGGGACGAGACGCTGAGTCTGAAATCTGAGATTCTTCGGATTGGACTATCGACAGTCGGTAATCAGTCAGAGTCCATTATGGTAGGCGACCGTCATCACGATATCGAAGGAGCCATTGCTAACGGTATAGACTCTATAGGCATCCTTTGCGGCTATGGCAACAGAGAGGAACTCACCAAAGCAGGTGCTACCTATATCGTCAATGATCTTTCAGAAGTTGCTGATTTTATCCTTCAGTAACAGAAACAATTTCCTAATCCTTCAGACAGCCGACTGGCACAATCCAGATGCCATCGTCACGTTTGAAGGCGTATTTGCCGACTGCTGTCAGAACCATCATGAAGGATGGCTCTTTCATGCGGTCGGTATCTATCTTTGAAGCCAGTTTCTTCAGTGACTTGGCACCTTCTTCTATCAATGTTTCGCCACCTAACTTTATCTCCACCAAGCCATACGACCCATTGCGCAGATGCACAACGGCATCGCATTCCAAGCCATCCTTGTCCCTGTAGTGATAAACCTCTCCGTCAAGAGCCTGAGCATAGATGCGAAGGTCGCGCACGCACAATGTCTCGAAGAGCAGCCCGAAGGTGTTGAGGTCGTTCATCAGGTCTTTCGGACCTATGCCAAGTGCAGCAACGGCAATGGATGGGTCGGTGAAATATCGTGTGTCGCTCGTTCTTATGGCTGTCTTTGACCTCAGGTTGGGATTCCACGATTTGCAGTCTTCAATCACGAATATGCTTTTCAATGCCTGAATATAGCTATAGATTGTCCTGTCGTTCAGAGTGTCGTTGTCATTAGTTTTCATATCCTGGCAGATTGAACTGAGTGTTGCCTGACTGCCTTGGTTTCGTG
>JAKSNT010000062.1 GCA_024399575.1 Paludibacteraceae bacterium | reverse complement strand
AAACCGTATATGGTTTCCTGTAGATAATTTCCGGCTGCAAAGGTACGAATTATTTTTGAACCGGCAATAACCAGACGGATATTATTTTCCCGCAAGAACGTACAATACAGTACGGCCCCAACTATTTGAATTTTTTCTTATATTTGTGGGTCGAAATTTAAAGAAGACTTTTTTATGGAAAAGCAAATGGAATTGACTCCTTTTATGGAGAGACTTATTGAGGACATGAAGGTCGGAAAGAGATTGAAGTTTCGGTCTTCTTGCAAGGTATCAGATGGTTATATAACAAATCTGAAATCAGCTCTGGTGCGGCTGAGCGAGTTTGAGAAGGTGTCTGGCCGTACGTACCTTTTAGATGATGTTGGCATGAGTTTTCAGCGTGAATTTGTCGGTTTCTTGGTCAGAAAGGGGCTGAAACCGAACACAATCAAGACCAGAATGTCTTCTATACACGTTGTGATGCGGGAGGCAGTTGACAGGGGAATGACCGAAAACAGGGACTTTGACGATCCTGACTTCGTGCCGTTGCAAGAACCAGTTGATAGCGTATATCTGACAGAAAAGCAACTGGAAGAATTGAAAAACCTGAAGATAGACCAATGTGAGGGCAAAATCTGCGGGATGCGGTTGTGCATGAGAAACAGAAAGATGCTCGAAATGACGCGCGACCTGTTCCTGATGGGATGTGTGACCGGACAGCGATTTTCGGATTATAGGCGAATCAATGACAAGATGGTTGTGTGCATTGGCAGATACAAATTCATAAGCCTGAAACAGAAAAAGACAGGAACAGATGTCTTGATACCTGTGAATGACTATATCATGAAAACGCTTGAGAACTATGGAGGTGTGATGCCAAATGTCGGGCTGGCAACTTTCAACCGTAATGTCAGGGTGCTTGGCGAAATGATGGGCTGGACTTGGCGGACTGACTGGATGAGGAGTGGCAAGCGTTTCTGTGACATGCTCTCTTCGCATACCGCACGCAGGAGCTTTGCCACCAACGCTTACCAGAGGGGCGTGCCGTTGAAATCCATTATGGCTGTGACTGGTCATCGTTCCGAACGGTCGTTGAGAATGTATCTTAAACTTGATTCGCGCGAAAAGGCTTTGATGGCGGCAAGGGATTTTTCGGGTTTCCTGAAAATGGGGGTTGCAAGATGAAACTGGTGGATTACTGTTGGAGGTATGCCGACGAACTGCAAAGTGGCGAAAGATGCAGATACCGCAGGGCTGTAACAGTGGCCGAGGGAACGCTGAAGTCTTTCAAGACATTGGCCAGTGCTGTGAAACGGTTTGAAACAGAAACAGGAAGCAGCTATGAGCTTGAGGATGTGGGAATGGAATTTCAAAGACGTTTCGTTGAGTGGTGCAGGTTCAGACGGAAACTGAGTGGCGGTACCGTACATCGTTATATGACATTGACGAGAACGATTATGAATGTTGCCGTGAGAGAGAAACTATGCAGCAACCTGGAGTTCAGAAGGGCCGAGTTCGTACCTTTGGCTGAAATGAATGACGTGTTGGTGCTGAACAAGGAAAAGATGGAACGGTTGATGAGTTATAAATTCAAAAACAAGCAATTGCGTGAGGCTCGCGACATTTTTGTGGTGGGGTATCTGACCGGTCAGAGATTTTCGGACTATTCCCGATTGAGCAAAGAAATGTATGTCGAATTTGACGGACAAAAATTTATCAGGATAACGCAACGGAAGACGGGCGTGATTGTCTATGTGCCATTGGATGTAAGGGTGGAAAAGATTCTGAAACGCTATGGAGGACGATTGCCGGCATTGAAACTCAGCGACTTCAACATGCGTCTGGTCAAGGTGGCAGAAACAATGGGATGGGGTGGCGGTCTGAAACTCACCTCGCATACTGCCCGCAGAAGTTTCGCTACAAACGCATACGCAGCAGGAATTCCGATGTCGTCGATAATGTGCATTACAGGTCATACCCGAGAGGAACATCTGAGACGGTATCTGCGGCTTTCGGCAGGAACACTGGCTGTCCAGGCAGCACGCGATTTTGAAGTGTTAAAATATGCACAACATGCAAAATAGTAAAAAAAACATATTATTTGAAATTAGGATACAAAAAATTTTGTTGTATCAAAATTTATGTTTAACTTTGCCGCGTGAAATTTGAGGTGGATATTCCATTCTGATTAGAAAAAATGGCCGCTATCACGAATATACAGTATAACCCAACGATATCGCATGTTCCTGGTGCGATGTGGACCATTATGCGATTCAACCTGATGCAGCATAAACGCGTTATTCCTCAGTTGCTTGACACATATCATTTCTATTTCAACGAGTCTCTCATCGGTTACACTTTCGTGCAAACCGAACCTTTGGGACTCATGTGCTACATTAGGGATAACTGCATTCCTGCAGTAGTTATTTTCGATTCTCTTACTGGTGAGCCAGCAGTGCTTTCCGACTCTCGTATCCTCCTCCACAAACGCATCATCGACGATCCGTCCACTGGTTTTTCGGTAATGCCGCACCCTTTGGACTTCTATGCACAGGGACATGAGAAGTTGATTTGCGTCTCTGGCCCTTTGTCAGGTTATGTGGGATATATTGTCCGTGTCCATCGCGACCGCAAGTTTGTTTTTGCTGTCGGACGGGGCATTACTTTCGGAGTTTCTGCTATTTTGCAATCCAAATTCCTAACTATGAAGGAATATGACAGGCTTCCCGAGCATGAGAAGTTTGCTGTCGTAATACAATAAAAGTTTGATTCATCTGCTGCTGGATAGCCGGATTGTTCTTACAGCCTTAGGCAACCATTGAGAACGGCATTTCTATATGCCGGAATATCCTTACGCTCAGAACAATCTGTAATCACAGCCCAATAAAATATGAAAAGAACATCTTTGATAACATTTCCCTTGATTAATGTCTAAAGTCTTTTGTTTGTTGTTTGTTGTCCTGACTCTCTGGTCGTGTACGATTCGGGATGTAGTGAAGGAACAGAGTGAAAGCAGGACCAATGACCGTCCCAGAACAGCAAGTGACGTTGAAATAGTAGATTCCATCTCCATTGAACTGGACAATCCTGTAGGACTCGATTCACTTGTGACTCCTGGAATGTTGGTCGTCAACCGCTGGCCAATGCAATACGAATGCTTTGATGGTCATTTCGTGATATTTGCTGATTCGCTCTCCCCAAGGGTTGCCGAACTCACATTGATGTCGCTTACAGATTGGGCAAAAATCATGTCTTCGTATAGTGAAACGCCAGAGGCTGCCTCCGACACTGCTGCACATTATGTGGAATTTGGTCTTGCTGGTTGGACAATACCTACAGAGACTATGGCTCGAAGGATGAAGGAGGAACTCACTCCAGACGAGATGAATGTTGAACTGGCAGCAATGTATGGTGATGAGATTCGAGTGACAGAAGGTTCATCCAATGCTCGTTATCTTTGTGAAAAGGCGGAGAAAACATTTTCTTTTGCAGAGAATACTAAAATAACAAAAGCAGGAGCAAAAACAAAATATCGACTTCGGTTGGTGCAGACGATTCGTGTTGCACGTATTTAAATATTTTTGATTATGAGAAAATTTGACGATATTAAGGTTTCAGTGGCAGGTACTGGATATGTGGGTATGTCCATTGCCACACTTTTGGCTCAGCATCATGAGGTCACATCAGTTGATGTAGTGCCTGAGCGTGTTGATATGGTGAACAGCAAGAAGTCACCTATTCAGGATGATTATATCGAAAAGTACCTTCGTGAGGTGCCCCTCACACTGAAGGCGACCCTCGACGCAAGGGAGGGCTACAGGGATGCAGATTTTGTAATCATTGCCGCTCCAACAAATTACGACCCTCAAAAGAACTACTTTGACACATCTCATGTCGAGGAGGTCATAGACATCGTCCGCGAGGTCAACCCCCACGCCATAATGGTGATAAAATCGACAATCCCTGTCGGCTACTGCCAGCGCCTCTACGAGCGTTATGGCAAGGATTTGAGGTTGCTCTTTGCTCCGGAGTTTTTACGCGAGAGCAAGGCGTTATATGATAATCTCTATCCGTCCCGTATCATTGTCGGTACTCCAAAGTTGTTCGAGGTAAATAATCTTCAGGAACTCGAGGATGCAGCAAGAATATTTGCTAAACTGCTCCAGCAGGCAGCAATTAAAGAAGATATCCCTACACTGTTCATGGGGCTCAAAGAGGCAGAGGCTGTTAAACTCTTTGCCAACACATATTTAGCTTTGAGAGTCTCCTACTTCAACGAGTTGGATACGTATGCTGAGGTGAAGGGACTTGACTCTAAAGCGATAATTGAAGGTATCGGACTCGACCCACGAATCGGTACACATTATAATAATCCCTCGTTTGGTTATGGCGGCTACTGTCTTCCAAAGGATACAAAGCAGCTGCTTGCCAACTATCAGGACGTTCCTCAGAATATGATGTCTGCAATTGTCGAATCCAACCGCACAAGAAAAGACTACATAGCTGATGCAGTCCTCCAGAAGGCTGGTTGGTACACAGAGAATGGACAGTGGGATTCCTCCAAGGAACACCAGTGCGTGATCGGTGTCTATCGACTGACCATGAAGTCAAATTCAGACAACTTCCGTCAGTCGGCTATCCAGGGTATCATGAAGCGTATCAAGGCAAAAGGAGCTGAAGTTATTATTTATGAGCCTACCATCGAGGACGGCAGCACATTCTTCGGCAGCCGTGTGGTGAACGATTTGAATAAATTCAAAGCTGAGAGTCAGGCTATTATCGCCAACCGTTACGATACTTGCCTCGATGACGTCCGCGGCAAGGTCTATACCCGTGACATCTTTGAACGTGATTAATTATATGAATATTTGTGCAAATGAGGGCAGTGCAAAGCTTGCTTAGGCAATGCCGAGTGCAGCCAAATATCAAAGCGCTTATGCGATTTAAAATACTAATAACAGGATCAGCTGGATTTATTGGGAGCAATCTGGTGCTCAGGTTGCTGAAGACCGAACCCGGGCATGAGATAGTCGGTCTCGACAATATGAACGACTATTATGATGTAAGTCTGAAAGAATACCGACTTCAGCAGATCGATTCTTATGTCAAGTCTCACCCAGGGTGCACATACCGCTTCGTCAAGGGCAACATTGCCGACAAAACC
>JAKSNT010000061.1 GCA_024399575.1 Paludibacteraceae bacterium | reverse complement strand
GGTCGCCGCCGTCTTTCGAGAGTCTTCAGCTTACGCTGGAGACTCTCTGTTTTTTTTACTATATTTCTCGGAATGCTAAGAAAAAATATTAAATAAATTATTGTTCAAATACATTACTATACTGAATATTTTTTTGTAACTTTGCACTTTAATTATTTATATTGAGCAATATGATTAAGATTAAAAAAATTTCTCTTATTTGGCAAGTGCTTATTGCTATTTCCGTAGCTGTGCCACTTGGACTTTATTGTGCACCTGATTGGTTGGTGAGATTGTTTAATACTTTCAATCTTTTAATTTCACAGTTAATCAGCTTCATTGTTCCGTTGCTTGTATTGTCTCTTATAGTTCCTGCCATTGTCCAAACTAAGGAGGGGGCTGGAAAAATGTTGCTATATACATTATGTATAGCCTATGCAAGTACTGTCATTATTGCTTTTATATCTTATTTATGTGGCGATGCTGTATTCCCATATTTTGTCACTCCTGTTGAAGCAGACATTACATCAGTAGATAAAACTTCATATCCACCATTTGTGAAAATCGGATTTCCTCCGTTTATGGATGTCATGTCTGCATTGTTGTTGTCATTTATCATTGGACTTTGTTGCCTGAAAATAAAGGCTCCTGTGGTGATAGATTTTTTCCTTGAATTCAAGGAAATCATAATGATGACAATCAGCAAGGCAATCATTCCTCTGTTGCCAATTTATATATTCGGCAATTTTCTTAATATGTCGAAAACAGGTGACATAGTTGACATTGCAGGTAATTTTGTTTTTGTAATATTGTTTATAGTCGTGCTTTCAATCCTTTGGATTATATTTCAATATTTAATAGCAGGAATAGTGGCAAGGAGAAATCCTTTCAAGATGCTTGGCACGATGCTTCCGGCATTTGTCATGGCGTTTGCATCTGCCAGTTCTGCAGCAACCTTGCCTGTATCTCTTGCGCAGGCTCATAAAATGGGAGTAAAGGATAATGTGGCTGATTTTGTCATTCCAATGTGCTCAAACATACATCTTTCAGGCGCATCGTTGAGGACTATTGCACTTGCAGTGGCTATTATGATAATGTATAATGTGCCGTTTGACATTATGATGTTTACTTCGTTTATTCTTGTATTCAGTATCACTGTCGTGGCTGCACCTGGTGTTCCAGGCGGTGTCATCATGTCTTCAATAGGGTTGCTGACGACGATGTTAGGTTTCAATGAGCCGATGCTTGCCATTATGGTTCCATTGTCTATAGTACTTGACAATATTGGTACGGCAGTGAACGTGACAGGTGATGGAGCAGTGATGGTAATTGTTGATAGGCTGATGGGTAGAAGCGATTTGAAAATGACTGAAAACATTGAGAATAAGTAGTTGAAATATTTATTTGAAAATGTTTGGTTGGTATGGAAAATATGATTAACTTTGTATGCTCGATTGTGTGTTGTGTTGATTGAAGTCTCAAGGCTCGCTCGTTGTGGGGTGAATCGTTGAGTTATAAGTTTGTAAGACAATAAGTTAAATAACTAAATAATAACGCTATGGCAAAATTTCAAGGCGCAGTTGTCGTTGATACGGTACGCTGCAAAGGATGTGGTCTTTGCGTGAATGCTTGTCCACAAAAAGTGCTGCAGTTGTCAGCAAAAGTTAATGCCAAGGGTTATAACTATGCAGAAATGACAGCTGAAGCAGAAAAATGTGTCGGTTGTGCATCTTGCGGTATAGTATGCCCAGACGCTTGTATTTCAGTTTACAAAGTAACCCTCTAAAAGCAAAGGAAAATGGAAGAAGCTAGATTAATGAAAGGCAATGAGGCCTTTGCTCATGCAGCAATCCGCTGCGGTGCAGACGGCTATTTTGGTTATCCTATCACCCCACAGAGTGAGGTTATGGAAACCCTCCAGGTGCTCAAACCATGGGAAACTACTGGTATGGTTGTTCTCCAGGCTGAGTCAGAGGTATCTGCTATCAACATGGTTTATGCAGGTGCTTCTTGTGGTAAAATGGTTCTCACTTCGTCATCTTCTCCTGGCGTATCCCTCAAGCAGGAAGGTGTTTCTTACATTGCAGCAGGTGAACTTCCTTGTCTCATACTCAACTGTATGCGTGGAGGTCCAGGTCTTGGTACTATCCAGCCTTCTCAGGCAGACTATTTCCAGTCAGTGAAGGGCGGTGGACATGGCGACTATCACATGATTGTCCTCGCTCCATGCTCTGTTCAGGAGATGGCTGATTTCCCTTCTCTTGCATTTGAACTCGCATTCAAATATCGCAATCCAGTTCTCATGCTTACGGATGGTGTCGTTGGTCAGATGATGGAGAAAGTTGTACTCCCAGAGCCAAAACCTCGCCGTACAATGGAGGAAATCGTAAAACAGTGTCCATGGGCTACTACTGGTCGTATGGGTCGTGGCAGCAGCAACGTAATGACGACTTTGGAACTTGTTCCAGAGAAGATGGAAGACCGTAACACTCTTCTTCAGGAGAAGTACAGACTTATCGAAGAAAACGAGGTTCGCGTAGAGGAGTATCATCTTGACGATGCTGAGTATGCAATGGTTGCATTCGGTTCTACTGCTCGTATATGTAAGTCAGCTTGCGAAATGCTTCGCGCTGAGGGTATCAAGGTCGGTGTTCTCCGTCCAATTACTCTTTTCCCATTCCCTAAGAAACAGATTAGCGATCTCGCCAAGAAAGTTAAAGGTTTCTTGACTGTTGAGATGAGTGCTGGTCAGATGGTCGAGGATGTTCGCCTCAATGTCAATGGTGCTAAACCAGTTGCATTCTATGGCCGTCAGGGTGGTATGATTCCTTCTGCTGAAGAAATCGCTGAATCATTCAAAGCTCAACTTCTTAAAAAGTAAACAACAATGACAAGAGAAGAAATAATTAAACCTGAGAACCTTGTTTACGGCAAAACGAAGGTCTTGACAGACAATATCATGCACTATTGTCCAGGTTGCTCACATGGTGTTATCCATAAAATCATTGCCGAAGTAATCGAAGAAATGGGTATCCAGGATCAGACTGTCGGTGTTGCTCCTGTAGGTTGCTCTGTTTTCGCTTACAACTATATCGATGTCGATTTCCAGGAGGCTGCTCACGGTCGTGCTCCTGCTCTCGCTACAGCTATCAAACGTCTCATGCCTGACAAGTATGTATTTACATACCAAGGTGATGGCGACCTCGCTGCTATCGGTACTGCTGAGACAGTTCACGCTTGCAACCGTGGCGAGAACATCGTTATCTTCTTCGTTAACAATGGTATCTATGGTATGACTGGTGGTCAGATGGCTCCTACTACCCTTGAAGGTATGAAGACCGCTACCTGCCCTTACGGTCGTAACACTGACCTCTATGGTTTCCCATTGCGCATCAGCGAACTCTTGGAGCGTGTTGATGGTACTTGCTACATCACTCGTCAGTCTGTTCATAAAGTAGCTAACATCCTCAAGGCTAAGAAAGCTATCCGCAAGGCATTCGAGAATTCGATGGCTGGTAAGGGTACTTCTGTCATCGAGTTCGTTTCTGCTTGCAACACTGGTTGGAAGATGAATCCAATCAAGGCTAACGAATGGATGGAAGAGCACATGTTTGCTAAATATCCTCTTGGCGACATCAAGGATACTGAGAAGAAACACTACGTAGAAAATAATATTAACGCTCGCTAAAAATCAGATTATTATGAAAAGAGAAATAGTAATAGCAGGTTTTGGTGGTCAGGGTGTGCTCTCAATGGGTAAGACATTGGCATACGCTGGTCTTTTGCAGGGCAAAGAGGTAACATGGATGCCAGCATACGGTCCAGAGCAGCGTGGTGGTACAGCAAACGTTACAGTTATCGTCAGCGATGATCCTATCTCTTCTCCACTGCTTCAGAAATATGACATCGTTGTTGTATTGAATCAGCCTTCAATGGATAAATTCGAGTCTAAGGTAAAACCTGGTGGAGTACTCATTTATGATCCAAATGGTATGACCCGTCGTCCAGAGCGCAAGGATATCCGTGTATTCGAGGTTCCTGCTACTAAGACTGCTGAAGAAGCTGGTCAGCAGAAGGTATTCAACATGTTCGTACTCGGCGGCTTGTTGAAGATTGACCAGGTCGTTGAAAACGATTTCGTAATGCTCGGTTTGAAGAAATCTCTCCCAGAGCGTCACCATAACCTCCTTCCAGCAAACGAAGCTGCATTGATTAAAGGTGGTGAAATCGTTAAAGAGATTAAGTAATCATCCTTTTCTGGAATTAACTTAATAGGTGAAATGGGCGGGTTGCTGAAGCAATCCGCCTTTTTTGATAAACGGAAAATGTTTGTTGACGTAATATTGCCGTTGCCGTTGGAGGCGACTTATACATACGAGGCTGATGATGATGTAATGGTGGGGGAAAGTGTTGTTGTACCTTTGGGGAAGAGCAAGGTGATGACTGGAGTCGTGAGGCGTATAGGTGTGGAGCGTCCTGACGTGAAGGAGATGAAGTGTGTGAAGGCGAGACTGAATGTGACGTATGGTGAGGAACAGGTGAGATTGTGGGAGTTTGTGTCGAGTTATTATTGTGCACCTCTTGGCGAGGTGTATCGTGCTGCCGTGCCTGCCTGGATGATATCCAAGGATGGTGTACCTGATACATATAGGCAGCAGACAAGGAAAGAATATTTTATTGATGCGAGATATATAAATGAGGATGAGAGGAACGGATTGCTGTTGTCGCTGAAAAGGGCGAGAAGACAGAAGGAGGTTGTCTTGAAGTTGTTTGAGAGATTCGGTGCGGAAATTCATGAAGAAAATGATTTTCTGAGAATCCAGGATGGTGAGTTGGATCCTAACATACGGAGGGAGTTCCTGAAGAAGGGTATAGTAGTCTGTCGTGAAAGGAAGGTGTCGAGGATTGATACAGAAAGTGTTGCAACTGCCGAACCGTTTGAACTGACCGATAAGCAGAAGATTGCTTTGGAAATGATAGAACGTCAGTTTGAGACGGGTAAAGAGACTGTGTTGTTGCATGGTGTGACATCTTCGGGAAAGACAGAGATATACATGAATCTCATAAGAAAATGTGTGGAACGAGGTGGTCAGGTGTTGATGCTTGTTCCTGAAAACGGATTGACCCAGCATCTTTACGACCGTATGAAACAGTATTTTGGTGGTCGGTTGGGTATTTATCATACACAGTGTCCGCAGGCTGAGCGTGTCGAGACATATATGCACCAATTGGGCGAGCAGCCGTACGACGTAGTGCTTGGTACTAAATCGTCTGTATTCTTGCCGTTTGATCGGTTGAAGTTGGTTATTGTTGACGAAGAACACGACACAAACTACAAGCAGACAGAACAGTTGCCATACTACAACGCACGTGATGTGGCATTGTATCTTGCACATACCAAAGGTGCGAAAGCCGTTTTGGGGTCTGCTACTCCATCTGTCGAGTCGTATGGCAATCACCTGAACGGCAAATACGGCTATGTAGAGTTGATGGAACGGTATGGAGGAGCGCATCTTCCGCAGGTGCAGATTGTTGACATGAAGGAGGAGCGACGGAAGAAGCATCTCAATGGTCATTTTTCCCGTCTGTTGATGCAGCAGATTCAGGTGGCTCTAAATGGCCGTCATCAGGTTATATTGTTTCAGGATAGGAAAGGATATTCTCCATACGTTCAATGCACAAGGTGTGGCGAGATACCAAAATGTCCTCATTGTGGTGTCACGTTGACATATTCGAAGAAACGTGGAGAACTGAAGTGTGGATATTGCGGTTATAGTCAGCTGTTCACAGTGACATGTGGCAAATGCGGAAGTGTAGCTGTCGAACCTAAGGGGCTGGGTGTCGAGCAATTGGAAGAGGAGACTCAGACTTTGTTCCCAGAGGCAAGAGTGGCGAGAATTAAACGAGAGAATATTACTGGTACGTTGAATGATTTTGAGAATCAGAAGATAGATATATTGATAGGTACGCGTTCCATTATTAAAGGAATAGATTACAGTAATGTGTCGGTCTTGGGTGTTATGAATGTTGACAATATACTGAGTTATCCCGATTTCAGGAGCAGCGAACGAGCATATCAGACGATTGTGCAGGCGGCAGGAAGGACAGGTCGCAGGTTTGCCGACGGTCATCTGGTGGTACAGACTTACATGATTGACAATCCGTTCCTTGACGAGTTGAAGGATGCAAATGCCTTTCGTTTTTACCAAGAGCAAGTAGCAGAAAGACAGTTGTTTAATTATCCGCCATTCTCGAGGCTGATACGCATTACCGTGAAACACGAGAATCAGCAGGGGTGCGAGATGGCTGCAGAATATATCATGAAGGGTGCAAAGGAAGTCGCAGGAGTGAACGTAAGCGATATCATTGAACCTCGTGTTGGCTGGATAGGAGGTGTGTATATTCGCGAAGTCTTTGTGAAAGTCAAGGATAGTAATGCTGCAACGGCAAAGCGTAATATCGTTGCCAGAGTCAGTATGCTGCGCAAGACAAAAGGTTACGAGCATGGGGCATACACCATAGATGTTGACCCAGTTTGAAATAAATATCCCTCTGCGGAACAGAGGGGCACAGGGGCTTTGGTACTCAACGGAACAGAGGGGCACAGGGGCTTTTGTATGATTTGAGATAATTAAGATGCTTAGAGATATGAAGAAAGAGAAATTTTCAGTAAAGAAAAGAATAATGAGTTTCAAATACGCTTTTGCAGGGTTGAAAGTCCTGTTCAAGCATGAACATAACTCATGGATTCATGCTGTGGCAGCAATATGTGTCATTGTTGCCGGTTTTCTGTTCCGCATATCATACGTGGAGTGGATAGCAGTCCTGATAGTAATCGGTATGGTTTTTTCTGCCGAAATCTTCAACTCCTCTCTCGAAAGGATAGCAGATTATATTCAGCCAAAGAGAGACGAAAGGATACGCGACATAAAAGACCTCGGGTCAGCAGCTGTCCTCGTTACAGCCATTACAGCTGCAGGCATAGGCATAATGATATTTCTTCCGAAAATCATTATGCTCATCTGACTTGCAAATAATTTCAAAATCATTTTG
>JAKSNT010000060.1 GCA_024399575.1 Paludibacteraceae bacterium | reverse complement strand
AAGGAACTCAAGGACAACTACAATAGATGGATTAAATTTGCCATCCCTGTTACGATATTGTGGGCTGTATGGTTCTTTTATGAGATATGGAGGACCAACGAGGATAAACATGCTGCCATCATACTGATAACATGTGGCGCTGTAGGTGGCTTGATAGGTGCGGCGATAGGGTGGCGGATGCACAAGAAGGTGTGGTGAACACCTGCGACGACATCGTCCGTCAGATAGAAGAATAAGGGTGGCAATATATCAGTGCCACCCACGCATAGCCTCCTCGGCAGACATTCTCCGTTTGCCGGGGAGTTGTATTTCATCGAGGTGGAGGTATCCGTTCCTGCAGGATATCTTCAACTCTTTTTTATTGTCGGTGACAACCTTTCCGAACTCGGTAGTGTTGCAGCGTTCTATGTGAGTGCGGAACACCTTCATGACCATGCCTTCCCGGAAATTGAACCATGCCCCAGGGTATGGCGAGAGTCCGCGGACGAGGTTGTGAACCTTCTGTACGTCGTCGTCAAAATGGAGTTCGCATGTCTCCTTGAAAATCTTAGGAGCAGGTTTGATTACCGCATCTGGCTGTTTCTGGAGAACTACGGTTCCCTCTTCAATCTGTTTCAGCGTTTTAAGCACCAATTCGCCTCCGAGTGTCATCAGTTTGTCGTGGACAGTGCCTACGTTGTCGTCGTCGGTGATTTCAACAGGTTCCTGCATGATGATGTCGCCAGTGTCGATGTCGTGTTTGAGGAAGAAGGTTGTTATGCCGGTGCGGTGTTCTCCGTTGATGACTGCCCAGTTGATGGGAGCTGCACCTCGGTATTCAGGGAGAAGTGATGCGTGGAGATTGAAAGTGCCGAGTGGCGGCATGTTCCATACGACTTCGGGCAACATGCGGAATGCTACCACTATCTGGAGGTCAGCTTGATAACTGCGGAGTTCGGCAAGCCAGCTTTCGTCTTTCAGCTTCTCGGGTTGCAGTACTGGCAGACCGACGCTGAGGGCATATTCCTTGACTGGCGAATATTGTATGTGGTGTCCTCTGCCGGCAGGTTTGTCGGGCATGGTGACTACTGCCACCACGTCATAGCCGGCTTCGACGATTCGTTTGAGGGGTTCGACTGCAAAGTCGGGGGTGCCCATATATATTATTCTCATGATTCTTTTATTTCAGCTGCGATTGTCAATGCCCCAGTAGAGGCGTTCCTTGAGTGTCTGTATGAACGAGTGACCTGACATTCGTATGATCCGGACCGAAAATGGTGCTCGTTCCATACGGAGTGTGGTGGTGCAGCTCATCATTGCACTTTCGTTGTCGTTCGAGAGCAGGTATTTGCCGTTGCGCGATGAGATAGACAGCTCAATTACAGAGTCGTCAGGAATGACGATTGGACGGTCGTTGAGCGAATGCGATGCTACTGGCGCTATGATGAGATTGTGGCTGTTGGGCATCAGTATGGGGCCTCCTACGCTGAGCGAATAGGCGGTCGAGCCTGTCGGCGTCGAGACTATCAGTCCGTCGGCATGGTATATGTTGAGTATCTCTCCGTTCAGACGGGTTTCGATGTTGATGATTGACGATATGACCTGTTTGTGGACTGTCAGTTCGTTCAGCGAGTAGAATGTGCGTCCGTCGGAAGTTGTAGTTTTGAGCGTGATACGCTTGTCGGTTTCGAAACAGCCGGAAACGAGAGTTTCAGCGAGATTTTCCAACTCGTTGTTGTTTACATCAGTGAGGAACCCGAGGTGTCCGAAATTTATGCCGAGGATTGGTATCTCGCGTTCGCGTATCATTCCAGCGGTATGCAACAGTGTTCCGTCACCACCGAAACTGAGTGCTATGTCGGCATCTTGTGTCTCGCTGAACAGCGATATGTTGTTGAGGTTCAGTCCCCATGTCTGGCAGAGCTTTTCGCCAAAAGCACGTTCGAAATGTATTTCTGCACCGGCATTACGGAGCGAGTCAAAAAAAGTTTTCACTTCTGTTGGGAACTCATTCCTGTATTCATTTCCAAAAACCAATATTTTCATAAAAGTTTTTTTGTTTAATGTTTTAGCAGGTAAAAAATTATTTGTAAATTTGCTGCAAAATTACAACAAATTTTTCAAAGCGCAAAATAATGACCCGATTAAGTGTAAATGTTAATAAAATCGCCACTTTGCGTAATGCGCGAGGTGGCAACAATCCTGATGTGCTGCTGACTGCTTTGAAATGCGAACAATTTGGAGCAGAGGGTATTACAGTGCATCCTCGTCCTGACGAACGGCATATTACCCGTAAGGATGTATTTGACCTCAGACCTCGTGTCACTACCGAATTTAACATAGAGGGCAATCCCGATGAGAGGTTCATTGATATTGTGACTTCGGTCCGTCCGGACCAGGTTACGCTTGTCCCGGATGCTCCTGACCAGCTGACATCCAATGCCGGATGGAATTGCGTGGCGAATTTTGACCATTTGGCAGGTCTGACGCGCCTCTTCCATGAACATGGGATAAGGGTCTCGATTTTCGTAGGTACTGATGTCGAGAACATCCGTGCTGCTGCCCGGACAGGTGCCGACAGGGTGGAACTTTACACCGAACCATACGCTTCCGGATATCTCGAAAACAGGGAGCGTGCCATCGAGCCTTTCGTCGTAGCTGCAAATGCAGCTCGTGAGTCAGGGTTGGCGGTGAATGCCGGTCATGACCTCTCGTTGGTGAATTTAGAGTATTTCCATCAGCGGATACCATTCATCGCTGAAGTGTCGATAGGTCATGCATTGATATGCGATGCCCTGTTCCTCGGGTTGGAGGAGACCATTCACAGATATCTAAAATGTTTAAAATAAAAAATTATGTTATTACAAACAGAAACAGCCGCATTGGCTGAACCAGTTGCGCAGGATGCTGCAAAAGAGCTTTCCCTGATTGACATGTGCATTTCGGGAGGTCCTATCATGATAGTGCTCGGGGCACTTCTCGTCCTTGCAATTTACATTTTCGTGGAGAGGCTTATTGTCTTCAACAAGGCATCGCACGAGGATTCGAATTTCATGAACAGGATAAAAGACTATATGCACGAAGGCAAGATTGATGCTGCAGTCGCTTTGTGTCGGAATACCGATTCTCCATCGTCGCGTATGATTGAGAAGGGCCTTTCGCGTCTCGGACGTCCGATGAGCGATGTCCTCGTGGCTATCGAGAATGTAGGCAATATCGAGATTGCAAAGCTTGAGAAAGGTCTCTCGTTCATGGCTACTATCGCTGGTGGAGGCCCTATGATTGGCTTCCTCGGAACTGTCATTGGTATGGTTCAGGCGTTTTTCAACATGGAGCAGGCTGGCGGCAACACCATCAATCTCTCCATGCTGTCTGGCGGTATCTACACTGCAATGGTGACTACTGTCGCCGGCCTGATAGTCGGTGTCATTGCCTTCTTTGCGTACAACTATCTTGTGACCCGTCTTGACTCGGTGATGCGCCGTCTGGAGATGAGGTCGATGGATTTCCTGGATGTATTGAATGAACCTGCTAACTGATTTGGGTTATGGCTCTGAAGAAAAGGAATAAGACGAGTGCAGAGTTCTCGATGTCGTCAATGACGGATATTATATTCCTGTTGCTGCTCTTTTTCATGGTGGCTTCTACAATGTCCTCACCTAACGACATGCGTGTCAATCTGCCTCAGAGTTCTGCCAAGACGGCTACTAAGGCTCACATCGTCAAGGTGGCACTGACCTCCGAGGGCGAGTGCAGCGTTGCTGACAATGGCGAGGCGGCGATGCCGATACAGTTTGACGACCTCCCTTCCTATCTGCAAGGAATACAGGCAGCTGATTCGGCTGCATACGTTGCATTATATGCTGACGAGGAGGTGCCATATCGCGAAATCGTGCGTGTATTGGACATTGCAAACGAGAATCGTTTGAAATTAGTCATCGCAACTAAAGTAAAGGAATAAATGAAAATTGAAAAATCACAATACCAATCGGCGATAATCACTGCTGTCATCACTGCTTTGATTCTATTGTTGTTGTTCGTGATTACCATGACTGCTGAGCGTAACGAGATGGACGAGGGTGTCATGATTTCATTCGGAATGGTTGATGATGGCTTTGGTAACCCGCCTGTCCAGTCGGTGCCTGAAGTGCCGCAACCTGCAAGAAACAGTCAGGACCTCTTGACTCAGGAGGATCCTTCGGTAGTCATTGACGAGAAGCATGACGAGAAGCCTAAGGTGCAGGAAAAACCCCAGCCTTCGCAGGAGGAGATTCGTGCTGAAGAGGAGCGCAGACAGCGTGAGGAGGCTCAGAAGAAGCAGAGTCAGGCTTCGAACCTTGCAGGTAATGCTTTCCGCAAAATAGGTAATGGCAAGGGCGATGGCACTGGCGATGGCGAGAAGGGCAATCCTGCCGGAAGAGGTTCCGAGGGTGGCAGCTCGTGGTCGCTCGCTGGACGTTCGCTGAAGGGAAGGCTCGCTCAGCCTTCCTATCGTGGCAACGAGCAGGGGCGCATTGTCGTCCAGATACGCGTTGACCAGAATGGCAACGTGGTCGATGCTTCGATTGCAACTGGAACTACCATTACTTCCGAGGAGATGCGTCATGCTGCCCTGACTGCTGCACGCAAGAACGTCTTCTCGACTGGCAACAGTCCTGCTATTGGAACAATAACTTATAATTTTGCATTAAATTGATTTATTATGGTATATTTGTTTTTTGCTGACGGCTTCGAGGAGATTGAAGCGTTGGCGACTGTCGATATCCTGCGTCGTGCAGGTGTCGAGGTGACGACTGTCTCGATTAATTCTGGCATCGAGGTCATGGGTGCTCATAATGTGCGTGTCTGTGCTGATACGACAATGGATGATGTCAATATTTCAAAGCCTGAAATGTTGATATTGCCTGGCGGTATGCCTGGGGCAAAGAATCTTTATGAATGCAGCAGATTGGCTGATTTGTTGAGGAATGAGAACGCCCGTGGAACCAAGATTGCTGCTATTTGCGCTGCGCCTGCCGTTGTACTCGCAGGGTTGGGTCTCCTTAAAGGACATGAGGCTATCTGCTATCCCGGCTTTGAAGGCCTGATGAAAGGTGCGACGGTTTCTGAAAATGTCGTCGTGACTGACGGAAACATCACTACTGCCATGGGTCCCGGTTTCGCCATGGAGTTTGCGCTCGAACTGGTAAGAATCCTCAAATCGGACGATGCTTCCGAACAGATTGCAAAGGGTCTGTTGCTTATTTGACGGAATCTTAAATTGCCGAATGTTCGTTTTAGTATCGGAGTAGGAACGGTTTATCTTTATTCATAAGCTAATCCTAAGCTAATCCTAAGCTAATCCTAAGCTGATCCTCTGCTATAAGAGCATAGTATCTGCTTAGGATTAGCTTATCTTATGCAGTGTATTGACGGTGTGTCGATGGTGTGTCGATGGTGTGTGAATGGGATGCCGATGTATTGGGATGGGCTGAAAGCCCTGAACATATTAGCCTATGGCAGAGTGCGTAGCACGTCGCCATAGGTATGTAGATAACACAAAACTATTTATGCTGCAACGCAGCATAACAACATTGTCTTGCCGCATTGCGGCATTATTTTCAACATCTATTTGGGTTATGCTCTCTTGTCTTAATAAGTAAAGATGACATAAAAAGGGCTGCCTGACGATTGTCGGGCAGCCCAATTCTATTTATAACCTTTCGGCTTGTTTTACTTGACGATGAGCTTCTGGACGTATGAGTTGTCGGTTGTGACAACGCGTACGAAATAGATGCCCTCTGTCTCGATTCCCCTTACTTCGATTGGCGAAGTCTCAGGAACGAATGCGTCAACTATCTGACCGAGGTTGTTCAGGATTTCAACACGTACAACGTCGCCGAACTCGCCATAGACCATTGCCATTGCGCCAGCCTTGGTTGGGTTAGGGATGATGTTCATGTTGATTTCGCTGATGTTCTCGATACCGCTCTCTACAGTTACTTTGACAGTGTAGATTGAGTCGCAGCCTTCAGCTGTCTTCTGTATGTCGGTGTATGTGCCGGCAGCTGTGATTGTCTGACCATGCCATACGCACGAAGCACCGCTCTTGATAGTGATGTCGTCCTCTTCGATTAAGTAAGATGGGTTGATGGTGATGCTGTAGTTTACTACAGAGTCGCAACCGAACGATGACTTGTAAGTCATTGTAGTATCATACTGACCTACAGTGAATGCAGCCCATTCCTGTGGAAGTTCGTTGTCGCAGAATACGAGAGTTTCAGTTGTTGGTGCAATCACTGGATAAGCATAGAGGTTCAGGATTGTCAAGCTGTCTGGAGCTCCGCTGACGCCTGCAGCACGCTTCTCGAATGTGTTGTTGCCTTCCGAGATTTCAGAAGCAGCAATGTTGAAGCCGTTCTTTGCGTAGCCTTCGCCACCGCAGATGGTGTCGTTGATTACGGTATCTACAATCACCTCTGCGAAGTAAACGTCATCGATGATTGGCATATAAGTAGCACCAGATTGAGACTGAGTGTGTACTCCTACGAAGTAGTCGCCATCCTCTGGAACCGTGAATATTGCAGTCACCTTCTGGAAGTTGCTGCTGGTTATATAATCGCTCTTTGCAACTGTCATTGACTGGAATTTAGCGACCTGACCATATACTACGTCAAGATCGTACTCCCTGCTGTTGTACACATTTGCATACAACGAGTATTCGTAAGTCTTGCCTGCTTCGAGTGCGAAATACTTGTACCAGCTGAATTCGCCTGACATAATGTATGCCATAGCTGTTGTACCTGACGACTGTGCGGTTGTCAATCCGAACTCACCACCAATTGTGTGGTTGAGTGTATATCCAGATCTCTTTGCAACTGCTGGGAATATTGTTGCAGTCTTGGCGATTTCGCTGTAGTTTCCTATGCTGTCGAGGATTGCGTAGCCGAGGTTTGTAGCTTCACCCGAGATATAGCCCTCGAAGTCGTCAGCGTAAGGCAATGCCTGACCTGCTGTTGCAGGAGTTGTGAATGTCATTTCGCTTGTCCATTCGCTCATATCCTCAACCGAGCATACCTTACGTGCAGCGACATGGAATGTCTTGCCGGCAAAGTCGTTGTCCTCAAGCATAGAGGCATTCAATGTGAACGTCGAGCCAGTGAATGTAGAGTCGAGAATCGACATCTCGATGTCCTCGAAGTAGATTTCGGCAGTGTCGGCTACGATTTCGTATGTTGC
>JAKSNT010000006.1 GCA_024399575.1 Paludibacteraceae bacterium | reverse complement strand
AAAAGTTTTGCAAGTAGATAGTCTTGCAAAACTTTTCGTTGATATGTTGATATCGCATTATCCCAAGAGGTGGAACGAAGCAGTGAGACCTGCCATTACTATAGATACCATGCTCATGAGCTTGATGAGGATGTTCAGTGACGGACCGGCAGTGTCCTTGAAAGGATCGCCCACCGTATCGCCTACGACTGTCGCCTTGTGACTGTCAGAGCCCTTGCCACCGAAGTTGCCTTCCTCTACATATTTCTTTGCATTGTCCCATGCGCCACCTGCGTTTGCCATGAATATTGCCATCACGAAGCCTGACGAGAGGCCTCCGATGAGAAGTCCGAGAACACCCTGGATGCCAAGGATGACACCAGTAATGATAGGAACTACGATTGCGAGAATCGAAGGGAGGAGCATCTCGTGCTGTGCGCCTTTAGTCGATATTGAAACGCAGCGTTCGTAGTCTGGTTCTGCCTTTCCTTCAAGGATTCCTTTGATGGTGGTGAATTGTCGGCGAACCTCCTCAACCATCTTCTGCGCTGCACGGCCTACTGCATTCATCGTCATTCCGCAGAACAGGAATGCCATCATTGCCCCGATGAATACGCCTACGAGAACAATAGGGTTCATGAGGTTGACGTTGTATGCGTTCATGAAATCGACGAGCGATGCCTCAGCTGCCGAGATCCCGTTAGGAAGGTCTTCGCCTATGCGGACGAGCGCAATCTTTATCTCTTCGACATACGATGCGAGAAGGGCAAGAGCAGTGAGGGCTGCCGAGCCAATGGCAAAACCTTTGCCTGTCGCTGCTGTAGTGTTGCCGAGAGCATCGAGAGCGTCTGTGCGGCGGCGCACCTCAGGTTCGAGGCCGCTCATCTCGGCATTTCCACCTGCGTTGTCGGCTATTGGACCGTATGCATCAGTGGCAAGGGTAATACCAAGTGTCGAGAGCATGCCGACTGCGGCGATGCCTATGCCGTAAAGTCCCATGGAAAGGTTTTCTGGTGTGAATTCAGTGTTGAAACCGTTTGCACTGAGGTAGGCGAGAACTATTGCCACACCAACAGTGATTACCGGGATTGCCGTTGAAATCATGCCAAGTCCAAGACCTGAGATGATGACAGTGGCAGGACCAGTAGTAGAACTTTCGGACACTTTCTGTGTTGGCTTGTATGTCTGCGAAGTGTAGTACTCGGTAGCCTTGCCAATGATGACACCAGCAAGGAGACCTACGACCACTGAGAGCGAAACCTGCCACCATTGGTTGGTATCAGTTCCGAAGAGCCATGCGAATATCCCGAATGTGGCTGCTGCTATGAGTATTGCAGCGGTGTTGGTGCCGCGTCCGAGAGCCCCGAGAAGTTCCTTCATGCCTGCGTCCTCTTTGGTGCGCACCATGTATATACCGATTAACGAGAGGATTACACCTGCAGCAGCAATGAGCATAGGGGCGAGGACTGCCTTCATCTGGATAGCCTCGTTGCCCTGTGCGGCAGCAGTGGCGAATGCAGAAGCGCCGAGAGCCATTGTTGCCAGGATTGAACCTGCATACGACTCATAGAGGTCAGCGCCCATTCCGGCAACGTCGCCTACATTGTCGCCTACATTGTCAGCGATTGTGGCAGGGTTGCGAGGGTCGTCCTCTGGAATGTTGAATTCGGTTTTGCCTACGAGGTCAGCACCTACATCAGCAGCTTTTGTATATATGCCACCTCCTACACGTGCGAAGAGAGCCTGTGTCGAAGCACCCATGCCGAACGTAAGCATTGTGGTGGTTATGGTGACAAGGTCAGCCTGCGCACCGACCATTTCGAGGAGCCCTGTGCCTTTGAGCACGATGAACCAGAGCGAAACGTCGAGAAGTGCAAGACCTACTACGACAAGTCCCATGACTGCACCAGAACGGAATGCCACCTGAAGACCGCTGTTGAGTGACTGGCGTGCTGCGTTTGCCGTACGTGCCGAAGCATAGGTGGCTGTCTTCATACCGAAGAATCCTGCGAGACCAGAGAAGAAACCGCCTGTGAGGAAAGCAAACCATACAATGCCATTCTGGAGATGGAAGATACTCATCACGAAGAAGATGATGGCCAGAACAATAAATACGATGAAGACAACCTTGTACTGCTGTTTCAGATATGCCATTGCGCCTTTGCGGACATGTTCGGCAATCTTTTTCATCAGGTCGGTGCCTTCATCTTTTGTCTTCATCTGCTTGTAGAAGATGAAAGCGAATGCCAGCGCTATGACTGATACTGCAAGCACGACATACGCGAAATTCAAAAGATCCATAACTGATATTGTGTTTAATTTATTTCAGTTTATTTTGAGTTGCAAAGTTACGAAAAAAAATCGGAATATCAATATAAATGCAAAAAAAATATTCAAAAAATTGAAGAAAATAATGCTGAGATGTCGATTTGTACCGCTAATCAGTGATTTATAAGTCCTGTATGGTATTATTACATCGGGACAAATATTTCGCCTTCAGATTTCGAGAGGCGTTCATAGTTCTGCTTGGCAGTGGCGTTGCCATGACCGGCAGCACGTTTATACCATTTCAGTGCCTCTTTGGTGTCAAGGTTATGTACTCCAAGGCCGTTCTCGTAGCAGAGACCCAGTTCGTTCTCTGCCTCTGGCTGTCCCTGTCTTGCAGCTTTGGTGTACCATACAACGGCAGTCTCGTAATTCGGGATGACACCTATGCCGCGGTAGTAGGCAAGGCCGGTTCTGTACTGGGCATAGGCATTGCCGAGAATTGCCGCACGTTCGTAGTATTCTGTGGATTTCTTGTCGTCGTGCTTGACACCAATGCCTTGCTCGTAGCATACGGCGAGTTGCATTATCGCCTGAGGGTGGTTCTGCGCAGCAGCTTTGGTGAGCCAGCTGACGGTCTCAGTGAGGTCGCGTGTAGTGCCATCGCCGTTGTAGTAGAAGATTGAGAGGTTGAACTGTGCATCGGCATCACCAAGTTCCGCTGCCTGTCTGCACAGTTGGAAGGCTTTCTCTTTATTGCCCTCGCTGAAGGCACGTTCGGCTTCTGAAAAAAGTGCTGACGCCTCTGCTTGGCTTGAAGGTATGGATGCCTGGGAGGAGGCAGACATCGACTGTGCCGTAACTGTAGTGTCAGATGTCGGAATGGAAAAGGTTTCTGTGGTGCCAGTCTCTGACGATGACGTGTTCTTGCATTGTATCATAAGCGCCGACAGGGCTATCAGAATGGTAAGTTTCATATCCATAGTGATTGAAATGTTTGATTTTGGGCGCAAAGGTAGGTAAAATTCTTCGGAATGGCAAGAATTTTTCGTTTTTTTTGTTCAAGGCTTGCGTGTATTGGAATTTAGATGTAAATTTGCAGCGTGATTAGGAACCATTTACTCTCGGCAAAATTGAGGGACTTCATTTATGAATACATATTAATTTTATGAATACGATAAGAGGACAGATAGTCGATGTCCGCAACAGGCGGATATTCGGTGGCGAGATAGCCATTGAAGGTGGAACAATAGTTGAAATCAGGGAATGCGAAGTGGGCGAGGATGCCCCTTACATAATGCCTGGATTCATAGATTCGCATGTGCATATCGAATCAACGCTCATGACTCCAAGAAACTTTGCGCGCATGGCGGTACGTCGAGGCACTGTGGCTGTGGTCACTGATCCGCATGAGATAGCCAATGTCATGGGACGTGAGGGCATAGAATACATGTTGAAATCAGCTGGAAGTACGCGACTGAAGTTCAGTTTCGGTGTGCCTTCGTGTGTGCCTTGTACCGATTTTGAGACTGCAGGAGCGAGGATTACGGCTGACGACGTACATGAAATGGTTGTCCGCAACGAATTCTACGGTCTGGCGGAAATGATGAATTTCCCAGGAATACTGTTTGGTGTGGATGAGGTGGTGAACAAGGTGAAATACACATTGAAGGCTGGCAAGGTGGTTGACGGTCATGCTCCGGGAGTGACTGGCGAAGATGCGCGGAGATATATTTCGGCAGGAATATCAACCGACCACGAGATGTTCGATATCGGTCAGGCTTGCGAGCGACTTGAGATGGGTATGAAGATACAGATACGCGAAGGGTCGGCAGCATGCAATCTCGATGACCTTATGCCTCTGCTCGGAGATGACAGATGGAGGGGAATGCTCATGTTCTGCACCGACGACAAATATCCAGACGAACTGGATGAAGGGTATATTGACGAGATGACGGCACGTTGCATTGCCAAGGGTATGCCTCTATGGAACGTGCTGACAGCTGCTACGTTGGCTCCTGCACAGCATTATGGAATGAACGTTGGGTTGCTCGGCAAAGGAGACAAAGCTGATTTCATAGTGGTCAGAGACCTGAAGGGCTTTGACGTTATGGCTACATACATTGACGGATATTGCGTGTATGACGGAGAGAAGGACGATGTAGTTGTTGATGAGAATGAGGAGAAGATAATCAACAATTTCAAGGCTGAGGAGTTGCGTGACGAGGATATTGCAGCAGTGTCTGACCATCGTGAGGTGAAGGTCATTGAGGCTCAGGAGGGACAGCTCTACACCCATGCAGGCAAGGGCATCCCTGGTGTGGAGCGAGACATACTGAAGATTGTGGTATATAACAGATACAAGAAGGCACGTCCTGCAATAGGCTATATAAAGGGTTTTGGATTGAAGCGCGGTGCGTTGGCATCAACGATTGCCCACGACAGTCACAACATAATAGCCGTAGGTTGCTCGGACAGAGATATTGTGAAGGCAGTCAATCGTTTGGTGGAGACTAAAGGCGGATTCTGCGTCGCTGACGGCGATAGGGTGGAGGACATTGCATTGCCGATAGCAGGACTGATGTCGCCATTGCGTGGCGAAGAGTTAGGTCGCCGTCACAACGAACTGAAGGCGATGGCTGGGGAGATAGGGTGCAAGTTCAAGGCTCCGTACATGACTCTTGCATTCATGGCATTGCCTGTCATACCTGAATTGAAACTCATCGACACAGGATTGTTCGACGGTCGGAAGTTCGGATTTACTGATGTGATGGCGTCTGACATAAATTAGATGTATGCTTAGCGCATGATTATTGTGGTGCGGATTTATTGTCATCTCCGGAGAACGGAGCACGGAATGTGCATCCTTCGCGCCAGCGTGAGCAGCCAAACATGGTTTTGCCCCGGATGATGATTCCCTTTCCGCAAAGTGGGCAGGCAGTCCCTTCGATGATTTCAGGCTTGCGGGATTTGCGTCTTGTCTGCGATTTCTTTTTCAGTTCCCGTGCGAGAGGGGTGGTGGCGATGACAGTATTGGTTGAGTCTGTCAGCACGTTGTTTACAACTACAGTGACCATCTGTTTCAGTTCACTGATGAAAGTGGCAGAGTTGTATTCCCCACGTTCGATGAGACGCAGCTTGTGTTCCCATTCTCCAGTGAGTTCGGCAGATTTCAGTTGCGGATCATGGATGGTGTCAATCAGCTTACATCCCATTTCAGTTGCCACGAGCGATTTGCGTTCCTTGCGTATGTATCCCCTTTTCAGCAGAGTCTCGATAATGGCAGCGCGCGTTGAAGGTCGTCCTATGCCGTTTTCCTTCATAGCCTCGCGTATAGTCTCGTCTTCCGCACTCTTGCCAGCAGTTTCCATGGCACGCAGTAGGGTCGCTTCAGTGTAGAGCTTCGGCGGATTGGTCTGTTTCTGGACAAGTTTAGGCTGGTGCGGGCCTGATTCTCCTTTTGTAAATGCAGGAAGTGTCTGTTCTTCCTCTTTTTCCTCTTTTTCGTCCTTGTTTTTAGGTTCGTTGCTGAACAGCATACGCCATCCCGGTTTCAGTATGACCTTGCCTGTCGCCTTGAAATCGTATTTCACGACAGATGCCATTACCGTGGTTGTGGCTATGCGACAATCTTCCATGAAATTGGCGAGAAAATGGCGTACCACGAGATCATATACACGTTGTTCGTCAGCGGTGAGTGATACGTTGACTACGCCTGTAGGAATGATTGCGTGGTGGTCAGTTATTTTAGAATTGTCGAATACTTTCTTCGATTTCGGAATCTTGCAGTTTAGTACATACGGTATGTATTGACGCACATCAGGTGCGACAATGGCGGCATTCGAGAGATATGTAAGTATTGAAGAAATCTTTGGGTACATGTCGTCAGGAAGATATGTGGTGTCAACGCGAGGGTATGTGGTGGCTTTCTTCTCGTAGAGTGACTGGATGAGTTTCAGTGTCTGGTCAGCTGAGAAGGAGAATTTCTTGTTGCATTCCACCTGCAGCGAGGTGAGGTCGAAGAGACGTGGTGCAGATTCGTTGGACTGTTTCTCGGTGATGGAGTTTACTGTCAGAGGCTGACCAGTGATCTCACCGACGATTTTCCGTGCGTCGTCTGGCTGCTTGAAGCGTCCTTTGGTGTATGAGAACGTGGTGTCACGGTAAATCGTCTTCAGTTCCCAGAAAGGTTCTGGCACGAAATTTTCTATCTCGCGGCAACGTGCGACAATCATGTTGAGCGTAGGAGTCTGTACACGTCCTATAGAGAGCACCTGACGTCGTCCGCCGCTGTATTTGAGTGTATAGACACGTGTGGCGTTCATTCCGAGGAGCCAGTCGCCTATGGCGCGTGAGAGTCCTGCATGGTAAAGCAGGTCGTAATCAGAGGCTGGGTGAAGGTTGCTGAATCCCTCGCGGATAGCTTCTTCGGTCAACGAAGATATCCAGAGTCGTTTCACAGGACATTTTGTACCTGCCATTTGCATTACCCAGCGTTGTATGAGCTCGCCTTCCTGTCCGGCATCGCCGCAGTTCACAATCATTTCGGCATTTGCCATCAGGTTCTTGATTATGTTGAACTGGTGTTCCACCCCTTTGTCGGAAATGAGCTTTATGCCAAAAGGTTGGGGCAGGATAGGCAGAGAGCCGAACGACCATGCCTTCAGATTAGGGGCATAATCGTGTGGTTCTTTCAGCGTGCAGAGGTGGCCGAAAGTCCATGTGACGCAATACCCGTTACCTTCGAGGTATCCCTGACGCTGGGTGCTCGCACCGATAATCTGGGCAATCTCGCGAGCCACGCTTGGCTTTTCGGCTACACATACTATCATTATTTCAATGGTTTAATCTGTTTGAAAAAATCATTGCCCTTGTCATCTACGAGAATGAATGCAGGGAAGTCAACGACCTCGATTTTCCATATAGCCTCCATGCCGAGTTCAGGATATTCCACGCATTCTATACTCTTGATGTTGTTCTGGGCAAGGATTGCGGCAGGTCCGCCAATAGAGCCGAGATAGAAACCACCGTGTTTCTTGCAGGCATCAGTTACAGCTTGCGAGCGGTTTCCCTTGGCGAGCATTATCATGCTTCCCCCGTGACTCTGGAAGAGGTCAACGTAAGGGTCCATGCGTCCTGCAGTGGTAGGACCCATGGAACCGCAAGGCATACCGGCAGGAGTCTTGGCAGGACCTGCATAGTATATAGGGTGTCTCTTGAGGTATTCAGGCATGGCTTCTCCACGGTCGAGACGTTCTTTGATACGTGCATGTGCAATGTCGCGTCCTACGATTATTGTTCCGTTGAGCGAGAGGCGTGTTGAGACTGGATATTTCGACAGTTCGCCGAGAATCTCGTACATTGGGCGGTTGAGGTCTATGCGCACTGCTTCGCCTTCACCTGCATGGCGGAGTTCTTTTGGAATTAAACTTCCAGGACAGTCGTCCAAGCGTTCAATCCATATTCCGTCCTTGTTGATTTTGCATTTTATGTTACGGTCTGCTGAGCAGCTGACACCCATGCCTACAGGACAGGAAGCACCGTGGCGAGGCATACGTATGATGCGTATGTCGTGTGCAAGGTATTTTCCGCCGAATTGCGCACCGAGGCCTATGCGGTGTGCTTCAGCGAGTACCATCTGTTCAAGTTCTACGTCGCGGAAGGCACGTCCGTATTCGTTGCCCGAAGTAGGCAGCGAGTCGTAATAATGTGTAGAGGCGAGTTTTACGGTCAGAAGGTTCTTTTCGGCGGAGGTTCCGCCGATGCAGAAGGCAATATGGTAAGGAGGACATGCTGCCGTACCGAGAGTCTTTATTTTCTCCACTAAGAATGGGACAAGAGTTTCGGGGTTGAGCAGCGCCTTGGTCTCTTGATAGAGGTATGTCTTGTTGGCAGATCCACCGCCCTTAGTTACGCAGAGAAAACGATATTCCATACCTTCGGTCGCTTCTATGTCAATCTGCGCAGGGAGGTTGCATTTCGTGTTTACCTCTTCGTACATTGAGAGAGGTGCATTCTGTGAGTATCGCAGGTTCTCGTTGGTATAAGTGTCGTAAACGCCGTGTGCGAGTGCCTCTTCATCTGAAAAGCCTGTCCATACCTGCTGACCTTTTTCGCCATGTATTATGGCAGTACCTGTGTCCTGACAGAGAGGAAGCTTCCCTTTACAGGCAACTTCGGCATTGCGTAGGAAGGTGAGTGCTACATAGCGGTCGTTGTCGCTTGCCTCAGGGTCGGAGAGTATTTTGGCTACCTGTTCGTTGTGTTCGCGGCGAAGCAGGAACGAGACATCACGGAAAGCGGTATTTGCCATCAGTCGCAGTCCCTCCTTGTCAATCTTCAGAATTGGTTTGCTATCAAATTCTGAAACAGAAACATGTTCACGGGTGAGTAGATAATATTCTGTCTTGTCTTCACCAAGCTCGATAAGTGGTTGATAATGAAATTCTGACATAATATATGATGTGTTGAATAATTTTATTTGAAACTTTTCTGCAAAATTACAAAAAAATATTTGTTCACGTAATCTTTTTTGTCTATATTTGCAGAAAATTTTATTGCGCTGATACAGTGACGAATCAGGGCGATGTGCAAATGGTTTGCTATGAGTTGTAAAGTATGTCGTTATGTGGTGTTTGCGTTGCTGTCAGCTGTCGGTGTGTGTGCCAGTGGGCAGGAGCGGGCATTCAGCGGTTGTGGCGGTGGAATGATGGTTCATGCAGGATATATGGCAGGCAGCAATACTGTGGCTCCTGTTCCATTGCAAGGTGTGCTGTTTGGGCTTGGAGGACAGATGAACGTGACGTTGTGGCGACATTGGCGTATAGGCGCTGAAGGGTGTGTCTCTATACTTAATTCCCAGTGTACTAAGTATAGGGGGCAGTTGGCTGACGGGAGTTATATACGCAATGGGTATGGCGGATTGCAGACTGATGCAATATGGCAGTGTGGACGTCTTCTGCCGTTCGTGGGGGCGACAATAGGTGGCGGGGCAATGCATACGCTTATGATTCTTGATGGGTCGAAAGATGACTGGAATGCTGAAAGAAACACTGTGTTCAACCATCAGGGGTATTTCTTCGTAATGCCGTATCTCGGGGTGGAGTATGTGGCTACTAAGGCGATACATCTGACTTTCAGGGTTGATTGGCAGGCTGCCTTACGCAAAGGAAGATTGCTGCTCCCTACTGCAATAAATGCGAGAATAGGAATTTTGTTTTGTCATTAAGACGATATTGTCATGGAAGAAGAGATTAAATTGAACGAGCATAACAAGGCTGAATATCCACCTATGCATACAGTCGAGCATATACTTAACCAGACTATGGTACGTATGTTCGGATGTCCGAGGTCGAAGAATGCCCATATCGAGCGTAAGAAGAGCAAGGCTGACTATCTGCTGGCAAGTGCTCCGACTGAAGAGCAGATATGCGAGATCGAAGCGCGGGTGAACGAGCAGATACATCGTAATCTCGATGTGAAAATAGAATTCATGTCGAAGTCAGAAGCGGCGTCTGTCGTTGACCTCAGCAAGTTGCCTGATGATGCTTCGGAGACTCTGAGGATTGTAAGAATTGGCGATTATGACAACTGTGCCTGCATTGGGGCACATGTGAAAAACACTGGCTGCATAGGGCAGTTTAGGATTCTGACATCTGATTTTGCCGATGGGCGTTGGAGAATGAGGTTCAAACTCGAAAACACTACCTGGACTGACGAGGATGGGTTGGCGGAATAATAAAACTATACTATTTATGAAAAGAGACTGTATTCTGTTTTTTGTTGTTGCTGTCATAATGACTTTGAATTCGTGCAAGGATGTCTTGAAGAGTTATACGATAACTGGTACTGCGGTGCAGGCTGAAGACAGCACTATGGTGTTGCTCGAAAAATTCATAAAGCCGGATTGGGTAGTAATTGATACTGCGTATGTCAAAGATTCAGTATTTTCGTTTGAGGGACAGACTGAGGTCGGATATATGGCATACGTTGTATATGAGGATGAGAAGATTCCCGTCATTGTCGAACCTGGAAGAATAAATGTTGACTGCACTTTAAAACGAGCATCTGGTACTGATTGCAACAAGGAATTGTCAAAGTATCTGAATGTTATCGATCCAATTGACAAGGCAACTGACTCGTTGTATGTTGAACTCGGCAAAGTCAACAGTGTTAATCTTGTTGAAACCAAAGTCAGAGGAAAATCTTCTAAAAAAGTTGTTGACCATCATAAAAGTGTAGAGCAGCGGAAGTCTGAAATAAATGCAGAGATAGCAAAACTGGATTCTGTATGGCTGAAAAACACTATTGATGTCATTGAAAAAAACATCGAGAACCCATTGGGAATAAGTCTGTTTGCAAGGTATAATTCTGTCATGGCAGATGATGTTGACTTGCTTGTCAAATTGACAAAAAAAATTCCTGAACAGTATCGATCGTTGCCTGAGGTTGCCAATGCGTTTGACAATATCTATGTTATCACTATGACCTCTGTGGGAAGTCAGTTTACTGAATTTTCGTTTACTACGAATGATGGCAAGACGACTGACTTGACGAAGTTGGTGAACGACAACACTTTTGTCATGATTGATTTTTGGGCAAGCTGGTGTCCTTCGTGCAGAGCACAGATGTCTGATGTGAAAGCTTTATACGAAAAATATGGCGATAAGGGACTTTGCATCGTTGGCGTATCTCTTGATTCTGATAGAAAGGCATGGGAGAATGCCATTAATAAATATGGTATGGACTGGATTCAGACTTCTGATCTTAAAGGCTGGGATTCTGAATTTGCAGCTACGTACGGTGTGAAGGCAATACCTTCTATTGTTCTGATTGACAGCCTTGGAACTATCGTTTCAAGAGAATTGAGTATTGACAAGATTGAAGATAAATTGGCGGAAGAAATAAAATGAGCAACATTTGGACTTGTATCGTGGCAGCAGTGCTGCCTGGAATAGTGCTGTTGGTATATGTGTATATTCAGGACAAGTATCAGCGGGAACCTATTCCGCAGTTGTTGAAGGGAGTGCTTTTTGGAGTTTTGTCGTGTGCTGTGGCTTTGGCATTTGCTTATCTGCTTGGTTATTTAGGTTATTATCCAGAAGATTACAAGAACGTGAAGGAGGCGTTTGCACATGCCTTCTTTGCAGCAGCAGTCCCCGAGGAGTGCGCAAAATTGTTGATGCTGTGGCTTTTGGTGAGGCGAAATAAGTATTTCGACGAGTTCTTTGACGGTATAGTGTATGCCGTGACTGTTGGGTTGGGATTTGCAATGATCGAGAATATTTTATATGTGTTGCGGGCTGACAACTGGCAAGCTGTGGCTGCCACGAGGGCTATCTATTCTGTTCCTGGACATTATATGTTTGCTGTTTTGATGGGATATTTCTATTCCTATCTGCACTTCAGACACGGTCATTTCATGTTGCGGCCATTGGTGTTGTTAGTTCCTGTACTGTTCCATGGACTGTATGACGCAATATTGATGTCAGGCAAGGTTATTGAGAATGAGTGGATTTCTGGAATTATAAGCTTCGTGTTCATAGTTTTCTTCATTTGGGCTCAGACAAAAGCGAGGTTTGCTATTCGAAAGATGCTGGCTAAAGATAAGGAATTGATGGAGTCTGGGGCTCTTAAAGGTATATGATGCAGATTATATTAGGCATAGGAGCAGCATTGCTTCCCGGGATTGTACTGTTGGTGTACATATATATTAAAGACAAATACCAGCGCGAACCTCTCTTGCAGATTTTGAAAGGTGTGTTGTTTGGTGCGTTGTCGTGTGTTGTTGCGATAGCTTTTGCAACATTGTTCGAATTCCTTGGGCTCTATGGCATTGAATACACCAGTATAGGTGGTGCTTTTGCGACTGCATTCTTTGGCGCAGCTGTCCCTGAGGAAAGTGCCAAGCTGATTATGCTGTACCTCTTTCTCCGCAGGAACAGATATTACGACGAGTTCTTTGACGGAATAGTTTATGCCGTCACTGTCGGACTCGGTTTCGCGATGGTTGAGAACATTTTGTATGTGGTGCAGGCTGAGGATTGGCAGTCAGTTGCGTTGACGAGGGCTATATTCTCAGTTCCCGGGCATTATATGTTTGCTGTCATTATGGGTTATTTCTATTCTCTTGTGTCTTTCCGTAATAGAGGCATGTGGTTTATGCCTTTAGTGCTGATGGTTCCGATTGTGTTCCATGGACTGTTTGATGCGATATTGATGTCCGAGGCTATCATTGCTTCTGATTTTGTCCGTGGAATGGCAGTTCTGATATTCATCGCGTTTTTCATCTGGGCGCAGCGCAGGGCTAAAAATGCTATCCGACGTCACCTCGAAAACGACAGATTGACCATGAACGACGGATTGGAGTTCTGACCAGCCTGTCGTTTCCGAGGTGAGTTTAATAAATTTTCCAACTTTTATCTTTTCCAGAACTCAGGCGAGAAGAGCAGTAGTATTGTGAATAGTTCGAGACGCCCTATCAGCATAAGGAACGAGAGAATCCATTTGCCAGCGGTTGGGACATCGACGTAGGTGCCTGCAGGACCGAGGTCACCCAGTGCAGGACCTACGTTGCTCAGACACGACACTGCTGATCCGAAAGCATTGACAGGTGTCATTCCGAGTGCTATGAGCACTATTGTCGAGAACACTGCAATGATGATGAATATTGCGAGGAATGCGTGCACATTGTTTATAATGTTCTCTGGCACTACATGGTGGTTGATGCGCACAGGTATGATGGCTTTAGGGTGAATGACTCGTTTGAATTCATAAATTATGTTCTTGAAGGCTATGCGCAGACGTATGATTTTGATACCTCCAGATGTCGAGCCTGCGCAACCTCCTGCACATGTCAGAAGGAATAGAATCACCCACAATGCAGGTGGCCATGCCATGTAGTCGTCAGTGCAGAAACCCGTCGTCGTTACTATCGAGATTGAATGGAAGAGCGAATTGCGGAAACAGGTTTCAATACCTTGTGCCGATGAGGCATGAGTGTCGATGATGAGACCTATGAAACAGTATATTGTCACCACACCTATCACCCTGAGCATTGTGCGAAACTCTTCGTCGGTGAACAGCATCTTGAATCTGTGGCGTATTGTCGCATTGTATAGGAGTGTGAAGTTGATACTCGAGATTATCATAAACACTATAATTATATAATGTATCAGAGGCGATGACCAATAGCCTATTGATGCCTGTTTAGTTGAGAATCCGCCAGTTGCCATTGTCGAGAGAGATTGGCATACAGAGTCAAACCAGTTCATTCCTGCAAGCATCAGCATCACCACCTGTGCGAGTGTCAGCACTATGTATATGTCCCACAGACGACGGGCAGTATCCTTGATACGTGGCTGTATCTTGTCGTACGTTGGTCCGGTGACTTCGGCTTTGTACAGTTGCATTCCTGAGCCGAACAGTGGCAGTACCGCCATCGAAAACACCATGATACCCATGCCGCCTACCCATTGCATGAGGCATCGCCAGAACAGCAGGCATTTCGGCATGTGGTCGATGTCTGTTATGATCGTTGCACCTGTGGTGGTGAATCCAGACATGGTCTCGAAGTATGCGTCAGTGATTGTGGTTATGCTGTCGCTCAGCACGAAGGGCAGCATTCCGAATATCGAGAATATTATCCATACGAGACCTACGAGCAGGTAGCTTTCACGTATGCCTATCTGCTGGTTTGACTTTCGTCCGTACAGCACCCCCGCAAGTCCTGCAATACCAGTTACTCCTGCCGATGTCAGCAGGCACCATAGATCTTTCTCTTTGTAGATTATTGCTACTACGGCAGGCATGAGCATGAAAGCAGCTTCTATAAGGAGGAGAGTTCCGAATATTAGCAGGAATTGTTTTCTATTGAAATCGCGTGCCATTACTGAAAGAATTTTGATATCTTAGGAGCGGACGAAGCTTTGCAGAATACTATCACGTGGTCGTCTGGCAGTATCACCGTGTTTCCGTTCACCACCATTCCCTGGCCTTTGCGCACTATTCCACCGATGTTTACGTCTTCCGGCAGTTTCATGTCGCGTATGCGTGATTTGGTAATTTTGTCGCCTGCTTTGACCTTGAATTCTACGACCTGTGCGTCCGAGTATGTGAGGCACTGTACGTCCTGTGTGTCCTCATCGAGAGTTTGCTGGTATATGTATGATGCAGCGGTTAGTTTCTTGTTTATTATGGTACCTATGTCCAGTTTGTCAGCCAGTTCTATGTAATCTACGTTTTCTATTTGGGCAATTGTTTTGCGTATTCCGAGACGTTTTGCAGCGAGGCATGCGAGCACGTTTGCCTCCGAGTTGTTGGTGACTGCCACGAAGGCGTCTGATTCTTCTATTCCCTCGTCTTTGAGCAGGTCAAGGTTGCGGCCGTCGCCGTTGATTATCAGTGCATCCACTTCGTCAGCGAGTTTGTAGCAATGCGCACGGTCAGCTTCTATGATTTTGACATGAATCTTTGCAGGAAGGTATTGCGTTACTTTGACGGCTATTTTCGAGCCGCCCATGATGATTATGTTGTGAATCTGGAAATCGGTTTTTCCAGCTGCTGTGCGCACGTATTCCAGATTGTCGCGTGTTGCAATGAAGTAAACGAGGTCGTTTGCCATTATTTCGTCGTTGCCTCCTGGTATTATTGTGTGGCTCTCGCGCTTTATGGCAACAATTCGGAATCTGTCGTGGTCGAAAAATCCTGTCTTGAAAGGCTTGTTCAGTATTTCAGCATTGCTGCGCACACGTATGCAGACTAGTACCATTGCGTCATCGCAGAACGAGCGGAACTCGCGTATCCAGCTTCGCTGTACTGACTGCACTATCTCGTTTGCCACGAGCATTTCAGGATAAATCAGGACATTGACACCTATGTTGTTGAATAGTTCCTTGTTTTTAGGCAGCAGATATTCGTAGTTGTTGATTCGTGCTACGGTCTTGATTGCACCGAGGTTGTGGGCGAGGATGCACGAGTTGATGTTTTCGCTTTCATATGGGGTCACGGCTATGAAGAGGTTGCACCCTTTCACTCCAGCCATCAGCAGGTCTGAAGGTGACGTGGGGTCGCCTATCTTTGACATTATGTCGTAGTTGGAATCAAGGTCCGAAAGGTTGTTTTCGTCCTTGTCCATGATTATTATTTCGTGGTTTTCGTATGATAGCATCTTGGCTACATGGCGACCCACTTCGCCAGCACCTACTATGATTATTTTCATTGTCTTTCAAGTATTTGATTGCGGATACCCCTCTCGTCTATGCCGAGCATTTCGTACAGTTCGGCAGGCGACCCATGTTCGATGAAATGGTCGGGAAGCCCCATGCGACATACCGTAGGTCTGTAGCCGTGGTCCATCATCCATTCCTCTACGGCTGAACCTACGCCGCCTATCATGCTACCGTCTTCTATTGTGAATATTTTGTTGAACTTGTTTCCTATTTCTGTAAGCAAAGCATCGTCCAGCGGTTTGATGAAGCGGAGGTCATAGACGGCAATGTTGTGGTCGGTGATTGATTCTGCCGCTTTCAATGCCTTGTACAGTATTGGTCCTACGCCGGTGATGCAGATGTCATCACCTTTGCGCAGACATTCGCCACGTCCTAATTCTATTTTCTGCATGTCGTTGTGCCAGTCTGTGAGCATGCCGTTGCCGCGAGGATAGCGTATCACCCACGGACCTGTTTCTGTGTGCGCAGCAGTGTACATGATGTTGCGTAGTTCGTGCTCGTTGCGTGGTGCAGCCATTGTCAGGTTCGGTATGGGGCGGAACATTGCAATGTCGAACTGCCCCTGGTGTGTGGCACCATCGTTGCCCACTATGCCTGCACGGTCGAGGCAGAACACCACGTTGAGGTTTTGTAGCGCAACATCGTGTATCACGCCGTCGTAGCCGCGTTGCATGAACGACGAGTATATATTGCAGAATGGGAGGAGACCCTCCTTTGCGAGACCTGCCGAGAATGTCACCGCATGACCTTCGGCTATTCCGACATCGAAGGTGCGTTCTGGCATCTCGTGCATCATTATGTTCATCGAGCATCCTGTAGGCATGGCAGGCGTGATGCCGACAATGCGTTTGTCGGCTTGCGCCAACTCTACAAGAGTGTGCCCGAAAACATCCTGGAATCTAGGAGGCTGGTTCGTGTTTTTCGGTTTTATGCGTTCGCCTGTTTTAGCGTTGAAGGTTCCTGGGGCGTGCCATGTAGTGACCTCCTCTTCTGCAGGACGGTATCCTTTGCCCTTCTGGGTTATGATGTGCAACACTTTAGGCCCGCGGTATTTCTTCAGTTCGTTAAGTCTGTCCACGAGTCGTTCTACGTCGTGTCCGTCAACAGGTCCAAAGTACCGTATGTTCATCCCCTCGAATATGTTGTGTTCCGCAGGGTTGTTCTTGAGGCTTTTCAGTGTGTTGCCGAGACGCAGTATTTTGTTGCGGCGGTCATCGTTCATTATGCCCATCTTGGTCAGTATGCGGTAGCCTATATAGCGCAGGTGGTTGTACTCCTTCGAAGCGTGTATAGATGTCAGGAAGTCGCTCACTCCGCCGCGTATGGGGTCTATAGCCATGTGGTTGTCGTTGAGAATGATGAGCAGGTCGTTATTGTTGATTGAGGCATTGTTGATTGCTTCGAATGCCAGTCCTCCAGTCATTGCTCCATCGCCTATTACGGCAATCACCTGCCTGTTGTTTTCGCCTTTTAGCTTCGAGGCTACAGCCATCCCGAGTGCAGCGGATATCGAGGTTGACGAATGCCCTGTCCCGAAAGCGTCATATTCGCTTTCCCGTGGGGTAGGAAATCCGCAAAGCCCTTTGAACTGGCGGTTTGTCTTGAAGGCTTCGCGGCGGCCGGTTAGTATTTTATGGGCGTATGCCTGATGTCCGACATCCCAGACTATGCGATCGTATGGTGTGTTGAATACGTAATGCAGTGCGACTGTCAGTTCTATTACGCCGAGCGAGGCTCCGAGATGACCTGGATTTTCAGAGAGTTGTTCAATGATGTACTTTCGTAACTCGCTGCATACCAAATGCAATTGGTCGGGGGAGAGTTGCTTGAGATCTGCAGGACTATTTATTTTTTCGATTAGCATAATATTTGTCATTCTAAACTGCAAAGGTACGATATTATTTTGGGATGTGCAAGTTTTTCAGTACTATTTTATAAAATTATACGGAAGACTGTTTTCGTGTGTGGTCTTACGACTGATGTGATAGCTTGAAATTAAGATATTTAATGGTTTGATAATTATATATATAATGAAAAATTCAGCGAATTTGAAAAAAAAATTCATTATGTTTTGTCATTATGGAAAATAATCCGTACCTTTGCACCCGCATTCGGAGTGTTTTGCTGAAACGTTTGCATTGTCTTATGAATGGGAAGGGAGAACAGATAATCAGCCGGATAAAGGCGTTGAAGGAGGAAAACGATGCTTTGCACAATAAGGTTGAGAGTCTGGAAAAGGAGCTGCTTGATGCAAAAGTTGAAGCGAGACAGATGGAGGCTAAGTACGAGCGAGTGAAACTGGCGAGGGTTTACGGCTGGGACCAACAGTCGAAGAATCAGGCGATAGCCAGAATCACAGTTTTAGTGCGTGAAATAGATTATTGTCTTGAACTTTTGAAGAAATCATAGGAACTATGGGTATGATAAATTTGAATATCAATGGAATTTCTTTCAGGCTGGAAATAGATTCTACCAAGGAGGAAATTTATCGTAAGGCAGCCAAGATGCTGAACGATACCATTACTTCCTACAATCTTAAGTTCAATACGGCAAATTATATTGATCTTCTCTCGATGGTCGCACTTGATATGGCGGTAAATCTTGTCAAGGCTGAAACTGACCTCGGAGATGCAAATAATATTATATCGGAATTGGAGCGCATAAGTTGACGCACTCCTGTTCCTGATCTCAATCTTTACGCACTTTTGGACTGGACCTCATTCTGTATGTGGCTCGTTTGGTAGGTGCGCATTTTTTTTATGTTCAATTATATATACACAATTATGGGAGTAGGATATTTAATAGTGGTGCTGGTTGTAGGTGCTGTGGCAGGAAGTGCCGTAGGTTTCTTTGTCATCAAAGGGACTATGAACAGCAAGATTGCCCGCAAGATGCAGCAGGTCGAGGAAGAGGCTGAGTCCTTGAAGAAGGACAAGATGCTTGAAGTGAAGGAGAAGTTTGTCAACCTCAAGGCTGATTTCGAGAAAGAGGTTGCCGAACGCAATGCAAGGATACAGCAGTCCGAAAACCGTGCGCAGCAGGCAGAATCGCGTGCACAGCAGAAAGAGCAGCAGGTCAATCAGCGTCAGAAAGAACTTGAGAAGAAGATTCAGGAGAACGACAACACTCGTGAATCGCTAAGCAAGCAGATTCAGCAGGTCGAGCAACGCAAGATCGAACTGGAAGCAAAGCACAAGGAGGCTAACGAGAAACTTGCCACAATAGCGGGTCTTACGCCTGAGCAGGCTAAGGAGCAGCTCATGAATAACATCAAGGATGAGGCAAAGACCGAGGCTATGGCATACGTCAACGAGGTTATGGAAGATGCGAAACTCAACGCTTCGAAGGAGGCTAAGCGTATCATCATCCAAACAATACAGAGGATTGCCACCGAGACAGCTATCGAGAACTCGGTTACAGTGTTCAATATCGACAACGATGAGGTCAAGGGACGCATTATTGGTCGTGAGGGACGCAACATACGTGCTCTTGAGGCTGCGACGGGCGTCGAGATAGTCGTTGATGACACCCCTGAGGCTATCGTTCTCTCTGGCTTCGATCCTGTACGCCGCGAGATAGCACGTCTTGCTCTCCATCAGCTCGTGGTTGATGGCCGTATCCACCCGGCACGTATCGAGGAGGTTGTAGCCAAGACTAAGAAACAGGTTGAGGAGGAGATTGTCGAGACAGGTAAGCGTACATGCATTGACCTCGGTATTCACGGTCTTCACCCAGACCTCATCCGTCTGGTTGGCAAGATGAAATACCGTTCGTCGTACGGACAGAACCTTCTGCAGCACGCTCGCGAGACTGCCAACCTCTGTGCCGTTATGGCTTCGGAACTCGGTTTGAACCCTGAGAAGGCAAAACGTGCCGGACTGTTGCACGATATAGGCAAGGTGCCTGACGACCAGCCAGAGTTGCCACACGCAATACTCGGTATGAACCTTGCCGAGAAGTATAAGGAAAAACCTGACATCTGCAACGCTATCGGTGCACACCACGATGAGACCGAGATGAACACTCTTCTTGCACCTATCGTCCAGATTTGCGATGCCATCTCTGGAGCACGTCCTGGAGCACGTCGCGAGATAGTCGAGGCATACATCAAGCGTCTGAATGACCTTGAGAACCTTGCGATGTCCTATCCTGGCGTTGTCAAGACGTATGCCATTCAGGCAGGTCGCGAACTCCGCGTGATAGTTGGTGCTGACAAGGTTGACGACAAGGCAGTCGAGACACTCTCCTACGACATAGCCAAGAAGATACAGGACGAGATGACTTACCCTGGTCAGGTCAAGATTACCGTTATCCGCGAGACTCGTTCAGTGTCTTACGCTAAATAAAGCAATGCTGGGGCTGTCTGGTTTTGACGGCGGGCAGAAGAGGTATGTAAGCATGCAGTGCTTTTCCTGGTTGGCACTATACGAATTACCAGGTGCAAATTTAATTGGCGAAGGTTCTTACGCTCTTGTTGCTTGATTGAAATTCAGTAGATCAGCTTAATTCCCCGACAGACTGGGGAACGGGACATTCCGCGGTTGCCCATTTCCTGAGGCGGACCGATTGCGGGGTGCAGCAGTATCAGGGATAGCAGTGCCGACGCTGTGGCGGCAAGGCGAAATTTAGCAGATAAGGTCTGGGATTGGTGGCTTCGGTCCTGCCTGGGCACGAAAATCAAGGCGAAGATAAGCATGTAGAAAGCGTATTGCTTCCCCGTTCGGACACGGGTTCGAATCCCGTCAGCTCCACGGTATTATAAAAAAGACAGATCGCAGGGTCTGTCTTTTTTATATATGAAAAGTAGAAAAGCTTATTTTAGGATAAGATAATTCTACAAATCATTGTCAATCCTTTGTTCAGCATACGTGACAGAAATCATTGTACCGCTATCACGTTGAAGGATACGAGATTCTCTTCGCCGAGGTTGCTGATGCTGTGGCTGCGTCCTTTTGGGCAGTAATGCACCATGCCTGGGGTATATATTATTATTGTGCTGTCCATTCTGACGGTGGCTGTACCCTGAAGCACATATATAATCTCCATGTCGGTTTCATGTGTATGGTACCCTACGCTGGAGCCTGGAGGCACGATGCTATATATCGCCTTGTTATTGCCGAGAGGTGCCATCTTCGACAGCACCATGTTGTCGCCTCCTTTGTAATTATAAACTGTATCTATATCAATGCTGTTGAAATCCACTGTGAAATTAACCTCCTCAGCTGGTTCGTCGTGGGTTGATGGACGTACGTCATTTTTCGCTTTGTCGTTGCAACTGCCGAGCAGGAATGCTGCAACAATGGCAGTTATAAAATAGAATTTTTTCATAATGACTTATTGTTTTTTTTGTTGTTATTCAAGTTGTTTGTATCAATACATGAATCCAAGCATGTAGAGTGGCAGTTTCTTGCCTATTGGATAATCCATTTCGTCGGCAAAGATGTAGGAGTTGGGTATGCCGGCTATCTGGGTGAAGTTTTTGCATTTTTCACAAATTTCGAGAAGCGTGTCGCCATCTACCCTGAAGTTGCCATGTTTGCCTGCGTATTCCACAGTATGGTGTGCTGACGTCAGTTGGTTGACGGCAAAGCATTCACGCATTGTCCTTATATCGTAATTCCTGTTCAGCATGCTGAGCAGATTGGTGTCGTGCATCAGTATTTTGTTTGGCTTCTGCATCTTGCCGACGGTGTTGATGTCTGAGTAGAGCAGCGTTATCAGTTCTGCCCGATGTAAACTCGACAGGTAGGACAGGACGGTCAACTTGTTCATCTGAAGGTATGACGACAGTTTGGCTATGTTCACTTCGTATGGCACATTGTCTGAAAGAAAAAGCAGCATGGCTTTGATTTTACGTATGTTGGCTATATCAACAGACTGAATCATAGGCAATTCCTGTTCGATAATGTAGTTCACCACGTTCTCTAACCTGTCGTGATATTCATCGCTGTCGCCATCGTAGAAAGGAAAATACCCGAATTTCAGGTATTCATCGAAATATTGCAGAGGATGGCATATGTCGTTGATTTCAGCGCATATCTCGTCTGCTGAACTTAGTATCTCGTCTAATGTGTGGCTTTGCAACTGAATGCCTTTCTTTATGTTCAAGAACTCGCGGAATGACAATCCGTACATGCGGAATGATAATGCCCTGAGCGAAAGATCAGCATCAGCATTAAGTATATCTAAAAGCGATGAACCGGAGAATGTTACCTTAAGGTCTGGGTATAGGTCGTTTATCTCCTTCAATTCACGACTCCAGTTGACATATTTGTGAATCTCGTCTATGAACAGGTGCTGTCCTCCATGCGCATGGAACTTCTCGGCTAGTTCAAGCAACGTGTGGTTACTGAAGTATATTCCGTCTGCCACGCAGTATAGAGCCTCGCCAGCTTCTGTCCCGTATGTTCGCTTGATGTACTGTCTGATAAGTGTGGATTTGCCAATCCCTCGTGAACCCTTTATGCCAAGCAACTGCTTGTCCCATTTAATTTTAGCTATATCGTTGCGTACATAGCCCATGCTCGTCTGTCTTATTAGCAATGAATGTTTTGCAAATAGTGATTCCATATCTTTTGCCTCTTGATTCCAGCCGCAAAGGTACGACTTTTTATTGGACTGACCAAATATTTTTTGAAAAACGTTTATCAGACTAACCGATTTAAGTATAAAAACGTTTATCAGACTAATCGATTTAGATATAAAATCGTTTATTCGACTAACCGATTTTGGGCGTAAGGCATTCGGAAAGGAACGTGGAAAAATATTTATGCAATGAGTTGCAGGAATTAATAATTATCTGTATATTTGCAGCGGAATATACTATAATGAGAAATCTCGTAAAAATACCGATTGTAGTAGTGCTTGCCGCTGTGACGATAACCGTGAGTAGCGCTCAGGAGCGTATGCCAGCAGGGCAATGGCGGACGCACCAGTCGTACAATGGAGTGTCGCAGTTGGTGGAGTGTCGAGGAATAGTGTGGGGTGTGGCTGACGGGGCATTGCTGTCGGTAGATGGCGAGGACGGAAGTGTAAGGACATATTCTACGCTGACTGGACTCAGCGCAAACGACGTACACCGCATTTTCAGAATAGGCGACAGGATATTGGTGTCTTACGAGGACGCAACCATCGACGTGATAGACGCATACGGTGAAGTGGAGAACGCTGGTGACCTCAGAGACAAGAATATGAACGGCAGCAAGACCGTCGAAGGGGTAGTTGTGGATAGAGGGACTGCGTATCTGGCATGTGGTTTCGGCATAGCTACGCTCCGTCTGTCGAAGATGGAGTTTGGCGATACATACGTCTTTGGTAACGGCGGCGAGGTGGCTGCTGTGAAAAACATAGCAATTGACGGCAAAACACTATATGCACTGACCGACACAATGCTGCTCGCTGCCGAAATAGGCAATGCCAACCTGATGAACTATAGTAATTGGAACAATATCGAAATACCTGACGGCAGAAATCAGGATATGGTGATGAGGGAAGGGGTGATATATATCCTGAAGTCGGATTCGAGTGTATGGAGCAATGCAGGAGGTGCGTGGAGTAGATACGATGAACGTGTGACGGATATATGGGCTGACGACCACTGCATGTACACAAGATACCATGACGGAAGAGTGAAGTCGGCAGGCAGATATTCAAGCGATGCGTTGGAGGACAACCCCTTGTCGGCAGTGTCGGACGGCGTGAGTGTTTGGACCTCGTCAGGTCTCGGCGTGGTGAGGACTATGCTCGCTAATGGCGAGAAAAGGAGTTATATGGTCTGCGGTCCTGCCACAAACTTCGTCTGGAAACTGAAATGCAGGAATGGAAAGGTGATGACTGTGCCTGGCGGAAGATTCGCCGACAACTACTTCAGAGATGCTTTTGTGTCGTGGTTCGAATATGGGACATGGCGTTTCCTGAGAGGCGACTATATGTGGGAATCGTTTCCTATGCACCGTGTGTATGACTGGGTAGATGTTGAAATTGACCCTAAGGACAACAACCATTTCTGGGTGGCAGGCTACGGCGTAGGACTAGTGGAATTCAGGGAGAACGCCCTCTGCAAGGTGCACACCTTCAACAATTCGGGCATTGAAACTCTCCTCCCTGACGGTGATGACTATTCGAAATATAACTACATGCGCATAGACGGACTGACATACGATTGCGACGGCAGACTGTGGTTGCTCAACAGAGGTACGGCACAGGTGAAATACGTCGACACAGACGGCTCGTGGCACTGGCTGCCTTACAGTGGACTCTCGTCGGCAAATACGTTGCAAGACCTTCTGATTGACACGAAACTGCCAAACCGCAAGTACGTGCTCTGCCCGAGGTTCAAGAGCTCGGCTGACTCGTACCTTTTCGTATTCGATGACAACGGTACGCCTGATGTCATTAGCGACGATTATAGCCGTGGTTTCACAGAAATGTACGACCAAGACGGAAAACAGATAGCTTTCAATAAGAACATGCTCCGCAGCATCGCACAGGATAAAGAGGGGACTGTATGGGTAGGAACGACCGAGGGTGTGTTCTGTATAAAGGCAAAGGCAAAGATATTTGATGAGGGATTCCGTTGCAGTAGAGTGAAAATCTCGCGTGACGACGGGTCTAACCTCGCTGACTACCTGCTCGGTACAGAACAGATAAACTGCATATTCGTAGATGGAGGAAACAGAAAATGGTTCGGCACTGAGAACGGTGCGTTCCTTGTGTCGGCTGACGGACAAGAGACGCTCGAACATTTCACTACCGACAACTCACCTCTCATCTCGAACTCGGTGATTTCAATCACGGCGAACGACCAGACAGGCGAGGTGTTCTTTGGGACGGCAAGAGGCATAATAAGTTATCAGAGCGACGCAAGCGAAGGATATGCGAATATGGAGAACGTGCATGCCTACCCTAACCCTGTCAGGCCTAGTGACCCAAGGACAGTGACTATCACAGGATTGGTGGAGGAGAGTGTGGTGAAGATTTGCAACGTCGGCGGTGGGGTGGTGTACGAGACACGCTCGAACGGAGGAATGGCTACTTGGGATTGCTCATATGCGGCAAGCGGAGTGTATTTCGCTATCTGTTTCACTGCTGATGGAAAGAGAAAGTCAACGTGCAAGATACTGGTGATTAATGAATGACATTTTGAAATGGCTTGTTCATGCTGTGGCCTGCGGACTGGCAGTGACACTGCTTTGTACAGGAGCAGACTTCGTTGGGATGCCTGTCGATGGAGTACGCGGATTGGTTGTCGTGACTTGTCAGTTTATTTCGATTGCGGCTTTTTGGTGCTTTGTGATGGCAGTGTTGCTGGTAGCAGGGCGCTGGGTGGCTGGAACGGTGATGGGACTGCTGATGACAGCAGGCGGGGTATTGGGCTATTTCAGATATACATGGCATTACTCGTTCGACGAGACAATGTTTGACATATTGGGGGCTGTGTCAGAGACTACGACCATGTCGATGATAAACTGGCAACTGGTGGTATGGACAATTACGGTGGTGACCATAGGCGAGGCTGTCGTATTCTTAGGCTGCAGGTTCTACAGACTGAAATACAACGATTGGAAAACGTGGTGCATCGTGGCAGTGGCGTCAGTGGCATCAGCGGCTTTTTTGAACCCAGACTGGAGAATGTGCAGACCTCTGACGCGCAGAATACCGCTGAATGTGGTGTATGAATACAAGAAATACCGCGAAAACAGATACGAGATAGAGAAGAAAAGGGAGAGGAGCGACATGGTGGGAATGCCGATGGAAGACGACGTTGTCGTAGTAGTAGTGATAGGCGAGGCTGTGAGGGCTGACAATCTCGGTATGAACGGCTACTGGCGTGAGACTACGCCTTTTTTGGAAAAACGCGATGGTATAGTGTCGTTCAAGAACATGTGGACTGATATCTGCTATACGAACGGCAGCATCCCGAGGATAATGACCAGAGCAGACGGAAAGAATCCTGACAGGGCTTACAGCGAGAGATCGTTCATTGACCTGTTCCGACAGTGCGGGTTGCCTACGGTGGTGATAACAAACCAGAACATAGAACGGCAATATTCCTATTTTTGGAACGAGGCTGACACATTGATTGTGACGAACCGTGGCAGAGATGCATATAACTACAGCAAATGGCTGGACGAAGACGTGCTGGAACCTTACCGCACGGCGACAGGAAGAATGAATGAAGGCCTTGTGGTGGTTCACTGCATAGGGTCGCACTGGTGGTACAAAGCTCATTATCCAGACAATATGGAATACTACAGACCAGTAATAAAATCGAGGATAGTGGCAGAATGCGATTCTGCGGCAATGGTCAACACCTACGACAATACGATAAGATACATGGACTGGGTGGTTGACCAGATGATAAGCGAGATAGAGGGGCGCAAAGCAATTCTGATATACATATCAGACCATGGCGAGGCTTTAGGCGAAGATGGAATGTGGCTTCATGCCTCGGACTGCAGAGGAGCACACAGGACTGCGGCATTTGTATGGATGTCAGAGAAATATAGGGAAGAGTGCCCTGAACGTTGGGAAAATTTCGCGAAAAGAAGAGACGAGAAGATGAAAACAGACGAGATTTACGGCTGGGTAAGAAATATGTTTATTAGTATGAATTAGAATATGAAAAGAATCGGTTTAATGATTATCCTGACGGCTGTGATTGCGATGTCGGCGAGTGCGCAGAGCATTTCGGAGAGGTATTTGCAGTCATTCACGTCGGGAACACTCAAGGCAAGGCAGATGGACGAATTTCACGCCATGGCAGACGGCGAGACATATACAATGCTCTCGGCAGACGGGAAGAGAATTGAAATGTACAGCTTCAAGACTGGCGAGAAAGTGCGCTGTGTGTTGAACATTGATTCTGTGAAAGGTGTGAAACTTACAGGAATATGTGGATATGAGTTCGATACAAAAGAGGAAAAGATACTGTTCCATACGGCTACGACGCCTATTTACCGCCGTACGTTTACCACTCATTATTATGTTTATAGAATAGCAAGAAATGAGGTTGAACCACTCAGCGAGAACGAGGACGCACAACAGATGGCTCATTTTTCTCCAAGCGGCAGGATGGTGGCTTTCGCAAGGGACAACAACATATATATAAAGAAACTCGATTACGGGACGGAAATTGCAATCACTAAAGACGGAAAACGAAACCAGATAATCAACGGAACACCGGATTGGGTATATGAAGAGGAGTTCGGGCTGACTTGCTGTTTTGTATGGTCGAACGATAGCAAACTGCTCACATGGGTGAAGTTCGACGAAAGCGAGGTGCAGGAATTTGCATTCGACAGATATACGTACCCTTATGACCAGTCGTACACATACAAATACCCAAAGTCGGGCGATAATAATTCGTCGGTTTCGGTATGGACATACGATGTGGAGAACCGCACGACAAAGAAGATGGAGTGCGGTGAGGGCAACGAGATTTATTTCCCTATAATGAAATGGACCAGCGACAACGACATACTGGCAATTGTAAGACTGAATAGGAACCAGACTGAACTTGAACTCATGCAAGTCAATGCCCGTTCGGGTGTAGCAAAGACATTGGTACGCGAGACTGAGAAAGAATCGATTGACTACGATAACTACAATTCCCTTACCTTCGCCGAGGACAATTCGTTTGTTGCCCTCAGCGAAAGAGACGGATGGAAACACATATACCTTTATGACCAGTATGGTGCCATAGTCAAGCAAATGACAAAGGGCGAATGGGAGGTGATGAACCTATATAGATACGATGCAAAGAACGGAATATGCTATTTCCAAGCAAACATGGAGAAATCAACCGAGAAACATGTCTATTGCGTTGACAAGAAGGGTAAAATACAGTGCATAGACAAAAGCGCCGGCGTGCATTCGGCAATCGTGACCGAGAAATACATCGTCGAGAATTATTCAAACACTGAGACACCAAACGTCTTCACACTCTATGATGCTAAAGGGAGGAAGGTCAGGACAATACTCGACAACAGCGAGATACGCAAAACTATTGGCGAGTACAACCTGCCCAAAAAAGAGTTCTTTACACTGACAACAGCCGAGGGCGTTGCACTTAACGCATGGATAGTGAAACCTGCTACAATGGAGAAAGGAAAGAAATATCCGCTCGTGATGGTACAGTATTCCGGGCCAGGAAGCCAGGAGGTGCAGAACAGGTACAAGCCAGACTGGGAATCGTATCTCGCAATGGAGGGCTATGTGGTGGCATGCGTAGATCCGAGAGGCACTGGGGCTCGTGGAAGAACCTTTAGAAACGAATCATACGGGCACCTCGGCGAAATAGAGACCCATGACCAAATAGAGGCAGCAAAGGTGCTCGGAAATATTGATTTCATAGACAGGAAGAGGATATGCATCTGGGGATGGAGCTACGGAGGATTCATGACACTGCGTTGTATGATAGAGGGGGGAGAGGATATTTTCAAGGCAGGCATAGCCATAGCACCTGTGACCGACTGGCGATTGTACGACAGTTCATATACAGAACGTTTCATGCAGACACCACAACTGAACGATGTGGGATATGCAAAATCCGAGATAATAACTAAGGCGGCACAATTGAAGGGAAAACTGCTGCTGTGCCACGGAACAGCGGACGACAACGTGCATATACAGCATTCAATGCTTTTCGTGGAGAATATGGTGAAGGCTGGAATAGATTTCGAAATGCAGATTTATCCAAACAAGAACCACAGCATCCTCGGAGCAGAGACGAGACTGCATTTATATAGAAGATTCAACAAATTCTTAAAAGATAACCTATAATGTCCGAATACATAGTATCCGCGCGGAAATACAGGCCACAGACGTTCGATACTGTGGTTGGTCAGAAAGCACTGACAACCACATTGAAGAATGCCATACAGAATAAGCATCTGGCTCATGCCTATCTATTCTGCGGTCCGAGAGGTGTTGGAAAGACCACCTGCGCAAGAATATTTGCAAAGACAATCAACTGTTTCAACCCGACAGAGAATGGCGAAGCCTGCAACGAATGCGAATCGTGCAAGGCATTTAACGAGGGGGTGTCATTCAATATACACGAACTCGATGCTGCTTCGAACAACTCGGTAGATGACATAAGGGCACTGGTCGATAAGGTCAGGATTCCGCCTGCAGTTGGGAAATACAGCGTATATATCATCGATGAGGTGCACATGCTGTCTACGGCTGCGTTCAATGCTTTCCTCAAGACCCTGGAGGAACCACCTTCGTATGCAATATTCATCCTTGCAACGACCGAGAAACACAAGATAATACCGACAATACTGTCGAGATGTCAGATATACGACTTCAATAGAATCAAGATTGACGACACGATTGATTATCTGGAACATGTAGCGAAGAATGAAGGCATAGAGGCAGAGCGAGAAGCACTCAACGTGATAGCCCAGAAGGCTGACGGTGCAATGCGCGATGCACTGTCGATATTCGACCAAGTGACTAGTTTCTGCGGAAACAGGATAACCTATCAGGATGCAATCAAAAACCTGAACGTGCTCGACTATGAATATTATTTCAAGATGACTGACGCATTGAAGAACGGCGACGTGAAGTCGGCATTCATGATGTTCGACGAGATATTGAACAAGGGATTTGATGGTCAGCATTTCGTGACAGGACTTGCTTCGCATTTCAGGGATGTCCTCGTAAGCAAGGATGCTGTCACGCTGCAACTGCTTGATGTCAGCCAGGGTGTAATCCGGAAATACCAGGAACAGGCAAACTGTTGCGATACTCAGTGGTTATATAGAGCCATAGAACTTGCTACAGAATGCGATTTCAATTACAAGAACTCAAAAAACAAAAGACTCCATGTCGAAGCGGCACTGATAAAACTCGCCATGATAGGTGAGGGTGTAGAGTCAAAAAAAGATGAGTCGGAGTTGCCAATAATAACCAAACCTGCTGTTGCATCAACTCCGACGGCAAATATACAACCAATTGCAGCAACAGCAGTAGTGAAAGAACAACCGAGGAGAAACGTGACAATTCCTGGTATGTTCAGCATACGTTCTGACAATCAGTGCAATGTGCAGAGTGTTCCAGAAGAAAAAAAAGTGAGTCTGAATCAGTCCGAGCAAAAGCCTGTTAATCGGCACAAACTCAGCGATGACGAATCATGGCAGGTCTGGCGGGATTATGCCCAGAAACTCGAAACAGACGATTATGTGCAAAGTATAATGTTGAACTGCAAGTTGCACTTGGAAGGGAATGACGGACATATCGTAGTTGATGTGTCAAGCAAGACGCAATGTGATGCTTTGGAAAAATATAAGGAAGATATCTTGCTCAGTATGCGTGAATATTTTGGCACTGGTAATATCGTAATGTCGTATGAGATAGTTGCTCCACTGCAGAAAGACAGCACAATATTGATGTCGGACAACGAAAAGCTATTGAAGATGGAAGAAAAAAGCAAGGCATTTAAGGAATTGAGTAAAGTAATGCAGTTAGAACCAATATGAAAAATTTGTGGAAGATCGTCAGCCGTTTTTTGCCAAGATACAAGAGGTATCTTGTGGCGAGCGTGCTGCTTAATATAATGTCAACAATATTCAATCTGTTTTCGTTTGCAACTATAATACCGATATTGCAGATATTGTTCGGCATAACGACCGATAGACATCAATATGCAGAATGGCCTGGGTTTAGTGATTTGGGTGCAGCTGGTGATGTATTGATAAATAATGTGTATTGGAAAATAGAGCAGGTCATAGACGCATACGGTCCATCTACGGCATTGTTTTTCCTCGGTGTATTCCTTGTTGTGATGACTTTGTTCAAGACTATGTCGTCATTTTTGGCAGGAGCTTCGCTTGTTCCGATAAGGACGGGAGTGTTGCGGGACCTCAGAAGGGATATATACGATAAAGTGCTGAGTCTGCCGATAGGATATTTCTCAAACGAGAAAAAAGGCGATATAATGACCAGAATGACAAGCGATGTTGTCGAGGTAGAGGCGTCAATCATCAGTTCTCTTGAAACAATATTCAAGAACCCGCTAATGATTATCATATATATGTCTGTGCTTTTTGCAATGAGCTGGAAATTGACGCTTTTTGTCTTGGTTCTGTTGCCAGTCAGCGGTTTGCTGATAGGAAGAATAGGACGATCACTTAAGAAAAGGTCAGACAAGGGACAGCGTCTCAGCAGTGACCTGCTCTCTCTTATAGAAGAGACACTGACGGGTTTGAGAATAGTCAAGGCATTCAATGCAGAACGTATTCAGACTGAAAAATTCAGCGACATAAACGAACGGTTGAGACAGACACTGAACAGAATAAATATGAAATACTTGCTTGCTCACCCAGTGAGCGAATTTCTCGGAACAGTGGTTATATTGATATTGCTCTGGTATGGAGGTACGTTGATTTTGGACGGTAAAGGCTCGCTGTCAGCACCTGAATTCATATATTATTTAGTACTGTTCTACAGCATTATCCAGCCATTCAAGGATCTGTCGAAAGCAGGTTACAGTGTACAAAAAGGCATGGCGTCACTTGAACGAATAGATGCCATATTGGGGGCTGAAAACAACATACGGCAGCCTGAGAACCCGAAGGAATTCAGTTCGTTCAATAAAGAAATAAGATTCAATCATGTTTGGTTCAGGTATGACGAGAACTGGATATTGAAGGATGTCGATTTTATTATTCCGAAAGGCAAGACAATAGCTTTGGTGGGTCAGTCAGGTTCTGGAAAATCCACAATGGTTGATTTGATACCGAGACTTTATGAGGTCACTGAAGGTTCGATAGAAATAGATGACATAGACATCAGGGAGATGATGATTACAGACCTCAGGGCACAGATGGGTAATGTAAACCAGGAAGCAATATTGTTCAATGACACAATATTCAACAACATTGCATTCGGAGTTGAAAACGCAACGCAGGAGGATGTGGAAAGAGTTGCGAGAATAGCAAATGCGCACGATTTTATCATGGCTACAGAGGATGGATATCAGACCAATATAGGTGACCGTGGAGTGAGGTTGTCAGGTGGTCAGAGACAGAGAATTTCAATAGCAAGGGCATTACTCAAGAATCCGCCAATACTTATATTGGATGAAGCGACATCTGCGCTTGATACAGAATCAGAACGTCTGGTTCAGAATGCAATTGAAAAACTGATGGAAAACAGAACCTCAATAGTGATAGCACACAGATTGTCAACAATCAAATCTGCAGATATGATACTGGTGGTGCAGGATGGCGAGATAGTTGAGAGAGGAAAACATGAGGAGCTGATGGCTAAAAATGGGTATTACAGCAAATTGCACAATATGCAAAAATAAATAATGTATGGAATAAAATCATATCTTAAGTATCTGTTCATTGCACATTACAGGAATGGCCATCATGTCCATTCACCATATACATACCGGGTCTGCAGGAACGTATTGTATGAGCGATGGGATTATTATTGTTTCGATAGAATAGAGCATTTTAGGAAAGTGAAACATTATAAATCCCAAAATGCACGATATGAGCAGATTATGATGAGATTGTGTGTTATGAATGGTTGTAAGAATATTGTAGATGTAGAACCAGATGACGGACTTTCTACGATGTATCTTGCTTCAGTTGATACGCGAAACACCGTGAAGGTACTTAAATCAGGTCATGATGATACTGCCAAAAAAAACTGGGAGATGGGAGGGTATGTGAATATCGAATTGTTAGACAGTATATACGAAGTTAAATCGTTTGATTTTTTGTGCTTTAATGGTCCTTTTGAGCGACTTGAGACTGAATACGAAGAGTATAAGAAACGAGCTTCGAACGACTCAGTGATAGCTGTAAGAGGCATACATTCGTGCAGCAAGGCAGAACACCTTTGGGAGAATATCGTAAAAGACAATGATGTCAGAATAAGTATGGATTTTTTTGGAATGGGAGTTATTTGGTTAAATCCGCAATATCAGAAACAACATTATTATATAAAATTATGAAGATATATACAAAGACTGGCGACAATGGAACTTCATCGCTTATAGGGGGGCAAAGGGTCAGTAAAGACGATATCCGGCTTGAGGCATACGGGACAGTCGACGAGTTGAATTCGTTTCTCGGTTTGCTTAGATCGAAGACAAAAGATGTGCAGATAAAAGCGGTGATTTTCGATATTCAGAACACGTTATTTGCTGTCGGAGCGCATCTCGCGACAGACAAAAAATCGACGTCTCTCGGAAAATTTGCAATGATTGAAGACGAAAAAATAGCTTTTTTAGAGGAGAAAATTGATGAATTTCAGAATAATCTACCAAAATTAACAAACTTTATTATATATGGAGAGGATGAAATGTCTGCAATATGTCATTGCTGCAGGGCGATAGCAAGGCGGGCAGAAAGATGTGTAATTACTGTAAATCAAGAGGATAAGGTGGATGATAATATCATGAGGTATATAAACAGGCTTTCTGACTTTTTGTTTGTGCTGGCGAGGGTATATACAAAAAATGCAGGTGGAGAAGATTTTTTTTGGGAAAAGTGATGTCAATAAGATAATTATTTGTAATTTTGTAGCTGAATTAGAGGGCAAAATGCAGTTATAAAAGAAGGCTTATGTATTGGACATTGGAATTAGCTTCAAAACTCGAGGATGCACCTTGGCCAGCGACAAAAGATGAGCTCATAGATTACGCAATGAGGTCAGGTGCACCAATGGAGGTGATTGAGAATTTGCAAGAGATTGAGGATGAGGGCGAAATCTATGATTGTATGGAGGATATATGGCCAGATTATCCAAGCAAGGAGGATTTCTTTTTTAACGAGGAGGAGTATTAATTCGCAGGTCGTGCATGACATAGGTAACAAGTGGAGGCATCGGCATGCGTCTGAAAGGTAAAATAATATTGTTGATATTCAGTGCTGTTGTTTGTGAGGGGGTTAAGGCGCAGAGTGACGGGATATATAGTCAGTATATGCATATCAAGCATTACTATAACCCTGCGACCGTGGGTGAGGGAAATTTGATGAAGATATTTCTGGCGCAAAGGCTGCAGTGGATAGGGATAAAGAATGCGCCGAAGACGACATTGTTTACAACCAGTCTTCCGTTTAACGTCAAGAAGACAAGCCATGCGGTTGGAATACAGTTTGTGAACGATATGTATGGAATATTTTCGAACCAGCAGATCAATGCTCAATATAGTTACAAATTCAAATTTGATTATGGAACATTGAGTCTGGGTGCGAATTTAGGTGTTGTGAATTTGATATGCTATGGCGATAGCGTACACATGGTAGAGAGTGAATACCATACTGAAAGCGACCCAGCGGTTCCTACTGGGAAACAGTCTGGAGTGGGTTTTGATTGTGGATTTGGAGTGTATTTTTCGAACGCAAGATGGTATGCCGGTGTCTCGGCATTGCATCTACCTGGAGCGAACATACTGATGGGGGATAGATACCATTACAGGTTGCAGCAGGTGATGACTGCGGTAGGGGGATACAATTTCACATTGAGGGATAAAAGGTATCAGTTGAAACCGTCAATATTGGTATATACGGATTTTGCATCATGGCAGATGTATTTGAGTCTGCTGTTGGATTATAATCACAAGTTCTGGGGCGGAATCTCGTACAGCATACAGAATGCTGTGTCGTTTTCGTTCGGGGCTGAGATAATAAATGGGTTGGAATTAGGGTACTGTTACGATTTGCCGGCATCGTCGATAATAAGAGCATCGCATGGTTCGCACGAGTTGTATTTATCGTATGATTTCGATGTCTTCGCAAAGAAAACGGCAACAAAGCATAAAAGCATTAGAATTTTATAATATGAGAAAGTTTGGGATTTTTGCAGTCGCAGCAATAATAGTAGTCATTGCGGCTGGTTGTTCAAAGCCAAAGGGGCAGCTCTATGGTATCTATGAAAATTACAAGCCAGAGATTACACCTTATGGTATGGTACACATTCCAAGAGGATCTTTCAATCAGGGTCCAAACGATCAGTCGGTTACGTGGGCAGTACAACCATCGCAGCAGACTGTTTCAGTAGATGCATTTTGGATGGATATCACCGAGATTACAAATGGTGAATACAGACAATTTGTATATTGGGTGCGTGATTCAATCGCAAGAAGGGAATTGGCGCGTATGGAGGTTGAGGTATTAGGAAGAGAACCAGAAGAGGCAAAATATTTCAAACTTGTCTATGATCCATATAATGAGTCAGCAGACCCAGATACAATGCTGAATTGGAAAGTGAAAATTCCATGGAATGCTAAGTGGACTTACGAAGGCGAGGAAGAAGATAACGCTGCATACTTGGCTGTAAATAAAGTTTATTTCCAGTCTGCAGACAAGACTGAGGGTCGTCAGATAAACTCTCATATAATGAATTATGAATATAAATGGGTGGCTTACGATCAGGCTGCTCTTCCTGGTAATTCGTTCAACCCAAAGACTGCAAGTTATAATCCTGGCGCAAAAGTCAGAGTTGACAGTGCATTCTGGAGAGATGGTAAGATTGTTGATACGGTTATTGTAAAACCATTGAGAAGACGCGGTGACTTGTTCTCAAGAAAGATTATCAACATCTATCCTGATACTATGTGTTGGATGACCGAGTTTACGTTCAGTTATAATGACCCTGCGATGTTGAATTATTTCGCACATCCAAGTTATGGGCAGTTCCCTGTAGTAGGTATTACTTGGGAGCAGGCTCAGGCTTTCTGTCATTGGAGAACTTCTTTGTACAAAAATACTGGCAACTTGCCAAGGGCTCAGGAATATCGTTTGCCTACAGAATCTGAGTGGGAATATGCTGCAAGAGGTGGCAGACACAACGCTCAGTATCCTTGGGGTGGTCCATACGTAAGAGATAGCAAGGGTTGTTTTATGGCAAACTTCAAGCCTATGCGTGGCAACTATACTGAAGATGGCTATTTGATTCCTGCTCAGGTTGGTTCATTTGACCCTAATGATTATGGATTGTATGATATGGCAGGTAACGTGGCTGAATGGACTTCAACGACATACGATCCTTCATTGAATACGTTTACGTTGGATATGAATCCTACATATAATTATGATGCTAAGGATAATGATCCAAAGGTAATGAAGAAGAAAGTTATCAAGGGTGGTTCGTGGAAAGATGTAGGTGCGTATCTGCAGTGTGGTGTTCGTGATTTCGAATATCAGACAAAGTGCAGACCTTCTATCGGTTTCCGTTGCGTAAGGTCATTCATTGGGGATTAAGAAAATAAATTGGTACACATTATATATATAAAGTAGTGTATCGACTATAAATATAAGAAATAAATTAAACACAAATAAAATCATGTCACAAACAACAGAAGTTAAAAAGGAAGGCGGTTTCGACGCCTGGTGGGCAAAACCCTCAACAAAACGTGCAGTAGGTGTTATCTATTCTGCAGGTGCATCAGTCGTAATTATCGGTGCATTGTTTAAGATTCTTCACTGGCCAGGTGCATCTTATGTGTTGATGGTTGGTATGTTCACGGAGGCATTCTTGTTTGCAATTGGTATTGCAGATAAACCAATGCCTGAGTATCATTGGGATCATGTATTCCCAGCATTGTGTGATGACAATGCAGCGCCAGTTAGCATCAGCGGTAATATCGGTGGTGCGCCAATGTCTGGAATGCCATTGGCAGCAGGCAAGGCAGGAATGGTTGATAACAACGTGACTGCGGCATTGTCCGGTTCTGGCAAATTGTCAGATGAAGAAGCTAAACAGTTGACCGAGAGTATTAAGCACATGAGTGAGACTGCAGCACAGTTGGCAAATATCAGCCGTGTAGCTGGTTTGACTGATTCTTATGCAAATAATCTTCAGAAAGCTTCTGAGGCAGCAGCAAGTTTTGCTGAGAAACAGAAAAACCTTGACAATGCGACAAATTCTCTGCTGGATTCGTATAAAGGAATTGCAGATAACATGTCTGAGGCAAAAGACCAGACACGTTCGTTCGCTGACAGCGCAATGGGACTCAGCAAGAGCCTTGCATCAATCAATACTGCTTACGAGTTGCAGTTGAAGGGTGTCCAGTCGCAGGCTGACGCCATCAATTCTGTAAATGGTGATTTGCAGAAATTGCAGGATGCAGTTAGAGGTGCAGCTGGCAATATGGATGCTTATAAACAGGTTACTGACCAGTTGGCAAAGAATATTGCTGATTTGAATAATGTTTACGGAAATATGCTCAACGCTATCAAAGCATGATTTTGTGGCGGAAGGTAGCTAAAACACTCTATAAAATTAACCGATAAATAAAAGTAAGAGATGAGTGGAGCAAAAAACTGTCCGGAAACCCCGAGACAAAAGATGATCGGTATGATGTACCTCGTGCTGACTGCTATGTTGGCATTGAACGTTGCTGCCGAGATTCTTAATGGTTACAAAATGGTAAATAGCAGTTTGGTCGATTCTATCAGCACAACTGAAAGCCGTGTTAATGGATTGATTACTACTATGGAATATATGAATGAACAGAATCCTGTCAAAACTAAGGAGTGGTTGGATAAAACTTACCTTGTTCGCGATGAATGTGACAAGATGTATGGCATTCTTCAAGAGTTTAAGGAGGGTATTATATCGGCGGCAGATGGTTCTGATTTTGAGAAGGCTAAGAAAGAACCTGGTTTTGATATTGCACGTTATTCAATGTCGAAGCCTGATAACCTTGATGGTGCAAGCAATTATGCTGAGGTTAACCAATATGAGACTGCGAAAACAGGTCGTGGTGCAGACTTGCAGAAAGCCATAATCAATTTCCGTAAATTTGTCGAGAAGATGTTCGATAATGATACTGCGAGGACTCGCGTTTACGAGATTACGTTCAAGACTGACAAAATGTATAGTGATCATGCTAAGGACAGCGTTGATTGGGTTCAGGGAACGTTTGAGTCTATGCCTGCAATAGCTGCTGTGACTATGATTTCGAAATATCAGTCGGATGTCCGTTTTGCTGAAGAGGCTATGATTCAGTATTTCAGATCGAGAACTGATGCTGGTGATATGCGTGTCAACAAGATTACTGCTGTGGTTATCCCTGATAGTAAAGTTGTAATGCAGGGTGGTAAATATCATGCAGAGTTGGCTCTTATGGCAGTTGATACGACTAAACAGCCTGATTATTATGTAAATGGTCAGAAACTAGAAAGCTGTGTTATTGACCGCGCTGCTGGTGCTGTGGGAGATGTAAAGTATTCAGGCGAAATCGTAGTGACTAATGCTGAGGGTGAGCGTGTGGCATATCCATTCGAATCTGAGTATTCTGTAACTCCACCTAATGCAACAATTGCTAATGAGGAGATGAACGTTGTATATCGTGGTTACAATAATATTATGCAGATTGCTGTACCAGGAGTATCAAGTTCTAAACTGAGCGTTTCTGCTTCAGGAGCGTCGTTTACTAGGAATGGCGATAGCTGGATATGCAAGGTTGAAGGTGGTGCTGCTGAAATCAATATCAGTGTTTCTGCTAATGTTGATGGCAAAAATGTTTCGATGGGTTCTAAAGCATTCCGTGTAAGGTCGTTGCCTAACCCAACAGCATTTATCAAACTTTCTAATGGCGATTTGTTTAGTGCAGATAAGGGAGGTATAAAGAAGAGCCAGTTCGAAGGTGCGAGCGTAGTAGCTGAATATGGTGAGAGCGAGAACCTCAAGGCTAATTTCGTTGTAAAGAGTTTCCAGATGTCCATTTCTGATGGTCGCGGTGGTACACGAAAAATCGCTTCTGAGGGTAGTAAATTCTCTTCTCAACAGTTGCAGACTATAAAGAATATGAAGTCTGGTACTGTTATTTCGTTGTCCAACATTGAGTTTGGTGGTGCAAAATCAGGAAAGAACCTTCCATTTGCACCTGTGACGTTGAAGTAATAATAATCCAAATAGGAACAATTATGAAAACTAATAGATTTTTTCTCGTAGCGTTTGCGATGTCGTTATGTATGTTTGCAAATGCACAGAAGGAGATACCTGACAGTGCTACCGAGTTGCTGTTTGATTCGAATGGTGCTTTCACTCGTATCACTTCTACATCAGAGGATGTGTCGGCTAAGCTTATTACGCAAAACCCTTTGATTGATGATGTTCCTTGGAAAAAGACCGTATTGAGGGTTATTGATTTAAGAGAGGAGCAAAATAAGCCTCTGTATTATCCAAATTCTGATATAAGCGAGGAGACACAGAAAAACCTTTTTGCTATTTTGTTCTATAATTTCTTAAAAGGAAAACTCGTTGGCTACTTGGATTCTCATGGTAATTTCGATCAGACATTTGTTCCTTTATTTACGCCTGAGAATGAGGTTAATGTTGCTGATAGTGTTAAATTCCCTTACCTTAAGGCTGGTTATTTTGATGACTTGCAAGGTGACGAATATGGTATGATAAACCAGATTACAGAGAGTTGTGTGAAGTATTATATTCAGGAGGTTTGGTATTTTGACAAGCATACTTCGACCTTTAAGAGCAAGATTCTTGCTATTGCACCTATATTTGATAAAAAGTATAATGTTCAGAGATTGGGTGGATATGAAGAGGATGATCGTCCATCAGGTGTTTGGTTTTGGTTCCCTTATGAAAAGGTTCGTCCTTTCCTGCAGGAGGAATATATAAAAATGTCTGGACGCAACATTCAGGCGTTGTTGAATTTTGATGATTTCTTCACTACGCGTCAGTTCTATAGCTATATTGTTAAGGATTATGATTTGCAGGCGAAGGATATTGATGTCAAGTTGAATATGGATGACGAGGATCCAAGGAAACCTATCAGAATTAAAGAAGAAGAAGATAAGGTTGAACATCTGATACTCGACTTTGAACAGGATTTGTGGAATTATTAATAAAAATTAAGATAGTAAAGTAATGAAAAAATTGATTTTTGGGGTTTTGCTTCTTACCCTTTGTTTACCTTCTTTTGCGCAAAATGAGGAAGGCGAAGTAAGTGTAGAGAAAAAAGAAGTTGCAAAAAAATCGTATGTTGACCCTTCGAATTTTTCTCATTGGTCTATAGCGTTGTCTGGTGGATTCAATATGTTCCTTGGTGAAAGGGGAATAAATATTACTAATGAGAACAATGGCTTCAATTCTTATAAGAATAATATTGCTTTTGGAGCTAATGCGCAGGTGGAATATATGGTGAATCCTTATTGGGGAATTTTGTTGCAGTATCAGTTTGCTCCTATGAGCAAGAAAGGTCTTTATTCAGAGACAAAAGAAGAATTGAAGATTGACAAGAATCCTGTTGCTCATGAGATTACTTTCCAGGGTATTGTCAGCTTGTTGAATCTTTTCCGTACGTATCAAAAATATACGAAATGGAATGTGTATGCTAAGCTTGGTGCCGGTGCAGTTCTGTATCCTTACAAACAGAAGTCTGGGGATGATGTAAAGACTATTACAAAAAGTTCTGTTGTTCTTCCTTTTGGTTTCTCTGTTGAGTTCTCTCCTGTCAAGTCTCTTGGCATTTTCTTTGACACTCAGTGCCGTTGGTATTTTGCAGATGATATGAATTATGTTGTAGGTGGTCAGCACAATGATATGGCTCTCTACGCAGGTCTTGGCTTGCGTTACCATATAGCTGCTACCAAGAAACCTCATATGCGTGTTACAAGCATAGCTGAGTATGATGAAATGACTCCTATTAAAGCTAATGCTGGTGATAAGCTTGCATTGGATTCTCTTCAGAGAAAGATGAAGAAAATCGGTGATGATTTGGATAAGGTTAAAGGAAATCAGGATAACCTTGATAAGCAGGGTGAGGATAACGCTGATAAGATTAAAGCTTTGCAAGATAAAGTTGACAAGCTTGCTGACGATTTGAATAAAGGTTTGTACACTCCTAAGCAGAATGCCGCTGCGCAGAATGAAAAAGTTGAGGGTGCACCTGAAGATGATGATCCTTTCTATGCAGTACGCAGCAATGCCAATTATGTATTCTATGGTTTCGATGTTGCAAGATTGACAAAATATGAGAAGAATAAGGTTGATAGGGTAGCAAAGAGACTTTTGGATAATCCAGATGAGAAAATTGAGGTTTGTGCATATTGTGATCCTCGCGGAACGAACTCTTATAATAAGAAACTTTCTTTGAAACGTGCAAATTCTGTTGTTAAGTACCTTGTCAATGCTGGTGTCAAGAGAGATCGTATTATTAAGAAGTATAAGTCTGGAGTATTGGATAAATCTTATCCTCATGAATTGAATCGTGTTTGTACGATGACTATTAAATAAATTTATTAGTTATGAAAAAACTGCTATTTTCGGTGCTTTTGATTTCGTTAAGCCTTTGTGCTTTTGCTGGCAATAACAAGGCTGATATGAAAACAAATGAGTCAAATGGATATGTAAAGGAGTATAAAAATTTCAGCCATTGGTCTATTTCCGTAGATGGCGGTTTTAATATGTTCCTTGGCGAAAGAACATCAGAAGGTATAAATACGTTTGTAAATTATAAGGACAATTTTGCCTATGGTGCTAAATTCCAGGTTGAATATATGATTAATCCTTGCTGGGGATTTGCGTTGCAGTATCAGTTTGCTTCTATCAATAAGAAAGCAATGAATGAGTCTCTTCGCATGGATAAAAATCCGTATACTAATGATGTTACAGTGAAAGGGGTAGTCAATTTGTTGAACCTTTTCAAGCGTAATAGGTATAATACAAATTGGAATTTCCTTGTAGGTGTTGGTGGAGGTGCGGCATTCTATAAATCTTACAGTCGTAATGCTGAGGATAAACTTATAGGAGAAGACAAATTCACCTTTGTATTACCAGTTTCGTTGAGTGTTGAGTATAGTCCAATCAATTCTTTGGGTATTTTCTTTGATGCTCAGGTGAGGTGGTATCCTATGGATGACATTAACGGGATTGTTGGTGGACGTATGAATGATATGGGGTTATATGGAGGTCTCGGCTTGAGATACCATATTGCAGCAACTAAGCGTCCTCATGTGCGTACGGTATGTATGCAGGAATATGAACCTCTTGGTGTTGGTCGTCCTGTTAAGCAGCCAGAAGTTGCGAAGGTTGTTGAAGAAGATGTTGATGGTGAACCTATTGATGCTCCAACGCGTAGCGAGTATGAGGGTCGTATCAAGGATTTGCAAGATCAGTTAGACAGGTTAGGTCGTGTAGTATATAACATGTCAACTGCCGATTCTGCAAATCAGAAAGAAGTTAACCTTCTCGCTCCTGAAAACCGTAATATATATTTCGATTACAAATCAATTGACATCAAACCTGATTACCTGATGCGTATAGCGGAGGTTGCAAGAACAATGATACTTCACAAGAACTTGCATCTTGAAGTATTAGGATATTGCGACGAGGTCGGTACATACGAGTATAATAAAGAGCTGGCACAGCAGCGTTGTGATGCAGTTGTTGCGGTTCTTGTTCAGAAATACAGGATTGACAGGTCGAGAATTGTTACGAGCAACATTGGTAGTGTTGAGGGTATCAGCGAATTGAGCAGACGTGTAGAATTGGTTCTCAAATAATTATTCAATACAAAATAAGAGAAGAGGCATTGCCATGATGGTGATGCCTCTTCTCTTATTTTGTTATGCCTTGTTGTCTTGTCTTGTCGTCAGTTGCGGAAGAATTCCGACAGAGTTATTGCAGTTGCTATTGCTACATTCATTGAATCTGATATTGGATTTCCGGACGAAGGAATAAGCAGTGGGGTATCTATCATTTCAATCAGTGGTTCAGATATTCCCTTGCCCTCATTCCCCATTATCAGTATGGCTTTTGTTTTGTCGGGTTGAGATTTGTAGATGTTTTTGCCATTGAGCAGAGTGCCATAGACATGCCATCTCTCCTTTTTAAGTTCGGAGATCGTGGATTTCAGTTCGCAGTAGCTGATGTTTACATTTGCTATAGCGCCCATTGAGGATTGAACGACTTTGGGGTTGAATACATCTGCCGTAGCATAGGAACAGATTATATCTTTTATCCCGAACCAATCTGCTGTACGTATGATTGTTCCCATATTTCCAGGGTCCTGTATCGTGTCGAGAGCAAGAATCATTTGTGATGATGATGATATGTCTCTGGTCGTTTTGTGTTTTGGCTGCGTGAATACTGCAAAGACAGGTGATGGAGTATTCAGTGTTGAAATTTTCTTGATTTCTTCCTTGGAATCTGCAATGATTATCTCTGCCTGATCTATGAAACTGTATTTGTTTGCGGTTAAATTGTCAATCCATTTTTGTTCTGCGACCAGATATTTACAGTCAAAATGGCCGAGAAGGTCAGTGACCAGCTTGTCGCCTTCGGCTGTAAATAAATTAAGTTCGTCTCGAAACTTTTTGTGCGACAGTGAGTTGAATAATTTGTTCTTCGCTTTTGGTAACATAATAGACATGTTTGACAATTCTTCTGCAAAGGTAGTAAAAAAGTTTTGTAAAATGGCAGAATTGTGAGGAAAAAGTTGTATCTTTGCAAGTTAGTTTGTAAAACAGGCTTTTCTGGTGTATAGATTGTCGAAGTATATTTTCCTTTTGGCTGTTATTTGTGTCCTCAGTGGGTGCAAATATCTCAGGTATGTGCCTGAGGACAAGCTGTTGCTTAAGAAGACAAGCGTCGTAAGTGATGTGAAATTCGATGATGTCGCTTTCCAAGACTATCTGCATCAGACTCCCAATAATTATTTCATGGGCATTGGGAGATTGAAACTTGCTTTCTACAGCTCTTCGGATACTGCTAAGCATAATAAGGGCAACGAGTGGTTGCGCAGGATTGGTGAACCGCCTGAAATATACGATTCTCTGAAGCGTGTTGACAGCGAGGATGAGTTGCGTAAGGTGATGTTCAACAAAGGCTATCTTGATGCTGATGTATGGTCGGAAATGACTGTCAAGAAGCGTCAGGCGTCTGTAGTGTATCATATTCAGGGAAATACACCTTATCTGGTTCGCAATTATTTGGTTTCCATACCCGATTCTGTTGCCGATGAGATAATAAATACTCAAGCTGAGAAGGACTTGCGTTTCAAGCGTGGTGATCTGTTTGACATTGATGCTTTGAACGAGGATAGAAACAGGATATCAAGGATGATGCGGACTCTCGGTTATTTCCGTTTCAGACGTGATTTGCTGGAATTTACTGTTGACAGTGCGTTGGGTACGCATCAGGTAGATATTGAGATGTCGTTGCAGGAGAAATTCCTGCAAAACGATTCTGCGTTGAATTTGATTTTTTCGCGTCCTGTGATATCGGGGATAACCGTGTTTGTCAGGGATTATGGCGATAAGTCGAGATTGTCTGATCTCGTATTTGATACTGTCGTATATAAAGGAATTACCATCATAAGGGAAAACAGCAGCAAAGTGTACAGACCGAGTGCCATTGTCGAGAATATCTTTTTCGATGTTGACAGCTTGTACAACGAACTTATGGTCGAGCTTACGAACAACAAGCTGTCTGCCATGCCTTCTGTGAATTATGTGAACATTGAGTTCAAGGAAAAATCGGTTGATTCGCTTGAATGTATGATAGTGTTGTCGCCTGGCAAGCCGCATACGCTGTCAGCTGATGTGCAAGTGGCTTATTCTGATGGCGACATAGGTGTGCTGGGAGGGTTGAATTATGCCAACAACAATATTTTCAAAGGTTCAGAGACTTTGCGCATTGGTGCAACTGGTGGTTGGGAAGGTATCGGAGCGTTGAACAACTTGCAGAATTCGTGGCGTTTGGGAGGAGATGTCTCATTGTCATTTCCAAAGTTGCTTGTCCCTCAGACTAAGCATAGGAATATCCAGAATATAGGAAGCACAGAGGTTTCGATATCTACTAATTTCCAGAAAAGGCCAGAGTATGACAGGGCGTTGTTCAATGCTGCATATAAATACAACTGGCGTATCCGTCGTGTGCAGTTTACGTATAGTCTCGTCGATATGAGTTATCTTTATTTGCCGAGGGTGAGCGAATCGTTCCGTGATCGTTATCTTCAGCCAACATCGAGCATTAAAGCCAGTTATGAGGATAATTACATAATGCGTATGGGATTTAATGTCACATACAGTGACAGAAGGGCCTCAATGCCTAATGCCACATATTTCACTATCAGGGCAGGTGCCAAGATAGCAGGTAACCTTTTGTACGGCGTAAGCAACATGATTGGTCAGAAAAAAGATGAGTATGGTCACTACAAGATATTCAACATTGCATACGCACAGTTTGCAAAATTTGATTTCGATTATGTTCACAACGTGATGGTGAGCGACAACGTTCGTATGGCATTTCATGCAGGATTGGGAGTCGGAGTGCCGTATGGCAATTCTACGGTCATGCCTTACGAGGAGCGTTATTATGCTGGAGGTGCCAACGGTCTGAGAGGGTGGGCGGCTCGTACGCTTGGTCCTGGCAATTTCAAGAATACGTCTGGGGCGATTGATTTCGAGCGGCAGTCAGGTGATGTTAAGTTGGATTTGAACGTTGAGGCGAGGTTCCATCTTTTCTGGAAACTTGAGGCTGCAGTGTTTGTAGATGCCGGAAATATTTGGACTATAAAGGATTATCCTGAGCAGCCTACAGGTGTGTTTCGCTTTGACACATTCTATAGGCAGATAGCGTGCGACTATGGTGCTGGCATAAGGTTGAATTTCGATTTTTTCGTTGTGAGGTTGGATCTTGGTGTGAAGTTGTACGACCCTGGAAGGTCCGAGAGCGAACGTTTCAGGACAGAACTGACGTGGAAAGAGGATTTTGCCCTGCATTTTGCGGTGGGTTATCCGTTCTGATGAATGATATTATTAATTAAACAATTATATTTATGAAGAAAGTTTTAGTATTGTTGGTTGCCTTGGCGGTGACCGGATTGGCTGAAATCAGTGCTTGCACCAATTTCATAGTGACGAAGGGTGCATCTGCGGATGGTTCAACCATGATTACCTATTCGGCTGATTCATACTGGTTGTATGGCTCATTGTCTCATTACCCTGCTGCTAAGCATGCAAAAGGCGAGAAACGTCAGATTCGCGACTGGGATTCTGGCAAGATTCTTGGCGAGATTGACGAGGCAGCCGAGACTTACAATGTCATTGGCAACATGAACGAGTGGCAGCTTACCATAGGCGAGACCACCTATGGCGGTCGTGAGGAACTTGCTGATTCTACAGGATTGATAGATTACGGCAGCCTTATTTACGTTACATTGCAGCGTGCCAAGAGTGCCCGCGAGGCTATCCATACCATGGTTACGCTGGTAGCTGAATATGGCTATTACAGCGAAGGTGAGTCATTCTCGATTGTCGATCCTGACGAGTGCTGGATTCTTGAGATGATAGGCAAGGGCGCTGGCGGCAAGGGCGCTGTATGGGTGGCGAGAATGATACCTGACGGATATATCTCTGGTCATGCAAACCAGGCTCGTATCACTACATTCCCTCTCAAGGGCAAGAACACTATTTCGAGCAAGAACATCAAGAAGATTTACGACAAGAACGTTACGACTGTCTATGCTGAGGATGTTATCTCGTTTGCCCGCAGCAAAGGCTATTTCAATGGCAAGGACGAGGAATTCAGCTTCAGCGATACCTACAATCCATTGGATTTCAGTGGCGTCAGAATCTGCGATGCTCGTGTCTGGGCATTCTTCAACCGTTTCAATCCTAAGATTGGCAAGCAGTATCTGTCGTACATCGAGTGCAAGACCAAGGAGCGTATGCCTTTGTGGATTATGCCTGACCGCAAGCTGACTCTCGAGGACATGCGTGTCTCGATGCGCGACCATTACGAAGGAACGCCTCTTGACATGTCGAAGGGTATGGGTACTGGCGGTTTCGAGTCTGTATATCGTGCTACTCCTCTGTTCTACAAATCGGGCGACGGTAGAGATTACTATCATGAACGTCCTACTGCAACTCAGCAGACTGGTTTCACGTTCATTGCGCAGATGCGTTCGTGGATGCCTCGCGAGATAGGCGGTATATTTTGGTTTGGCGTTGATGATGCAACTTGCAATGTCTATATGCCATTGTATTGCTGCATGACCAAGGTTCCTGAATCGTTGAGCCCTGAGACAGCTCACCTCTTGAAATTCAGTTGGAACTCGGCATTCTGGGTTAACAACTGGGTGGCTCAGATGGTATATAACCGTTACAACGACCTCATGCCTGAGGTCCGTGAGCGTCAGAAAAATTTCGAGTTCAAGATGGAGGAGGCTACACGCCACATGGATAAGGCTTTGGCTGATGCCTTGGCAAAGGATCGCAACCAGGTCATTGACATGGCTGACGAATTTGCAATGCGCAATGCTAAGGATGCTTTACTGCAGTGGCGCGAACTCGGCGAGTACCTGATGGTGAAATATGTTGATGGTGTCGAGAAAGGCATGGAGCGTGGACGTTTCATGCAGAACGACCAGCATATCCCTGACAAGGTGATACGCAGGGGCTATAGTCAGGAGTATATCGACCAGTTCCTTGTAAAGCCGAACCCAGAGCGTTTCCGTCAGTTGACAAAGGAAGAGATGGATCAGCGTAAATAATTTTAATTTATAATAATATGAGAAAATCAAGTCTGTTATTTTTAATGTTAATCATTTCGATGACAATGATTGCACAGAATCCATTTTTCGAGACATCGAAGAATCTTCATGGGGCATTCCAGTTTGACAAACTGAAAAACGAGCACTTCATGCCTGCTGTCGAGGAGGGCATCAAGCGTCACAATGCCGAGATTGAAGCTATTGTCAACAACCCTAAGCCTGCCACATTCGAGAACACAATTGTGGCTCTTGAGAATTCAGGCCGTCTCTACAACCATGTCCTCACAATCTTCTTTGGACTCAACAGTGCTGAGACTAACGACGAGATGCAGGACATCGCAATGAAACTCTCCCCAATCCTTACAAAGCACGGAATGGAGATTTCGATGAACGAGAAACTCTTTGCTCGCGTAAAGACTGTCTATGAGCAGCGCGACAAACTGAAACTCAACACAGAGCAGATGCGTCTCCTCACCGAAACCTACCGTTCGTTTGCCGAGGGTGGTGCAGACCTCCCAAAGGACAAGAAGGCTCAGTACGAGAAATTCGCTGAGCGTCTCAGCAATGCAACGACAATGTTCGGACAGAATGCCCTCAACGAGGTGAACAACTGGACAATGTATGTCGAGCCAGAGCGTCTGAAAGGTGTGCCAGAGGACCTTATTGCAACATTCCGCGAGAATGCAGACAAGGCTAAGCGCGAAGGTTTCTGCCAGCTCACGCTCCGTCCTACATGCTACGTGCCTGTAATGCGTTACTGCGAGGACCGTACTCTCCGTCGCGACCTCTGGATGGCATTCAATTCACAGTGCATCCAGGGCAGTAAGTTCGACAACACAGAAAACATCCGCGAGATTGTCAACTGCCGTCTTGAGATTGCACGTATCTTTGGTTACAAGAACTATGCCGAGTATTCTCTCCGCGACAAGATGGCTGAGAAACCTGAGAACGTCTATAAACTCCTCAACCAACTTACTGAGGCGTATATGCCAGTCGCTAAGAAGGAATTGGCAGAATTGCAGGATTGTGCATACGCAAGTGGAGCAAACTTCACTCTTATGCCTTGGGATATGTCTTTCTATGGCAACATCCTCAAGACCAAGAAGTTCAACGTGAACGACGAGATTACCAAGCCATATTTCGAGCTTGAGAACGTAAAGCGTGGCGTCTTCAGCCTTGCAACTCGCCTTTATGGCCTTCATTTCAAGAAGGTCAACATCCCTGTATATCACAAGGACGTTGAGGGATGGGAAGTTACAGACGCTAAGGGTAAATACGTGGCTCTTCTCTATACCGACTTCCATCCACGTGCCGGAAAGCGCGCAGGTGCTTGGATGACCGAGTACAAGGGTCAGTGGAAAGAAGGTAAGAAGGATTCCCGTCCACACATCACCATCGTGATGAATTTCACCGAGCCAACCAAGGATAAGCCAGCCCTCCTCACATTCGATGAGGTCGAGACTTTCCTCCACGAGTTTGGTCACGCTATCCACGGAATGGTGACTGAGTGTACATATCCTTCACTCTCAGGTACAAACGTTGCACGCGACTTTGTTGAACTCCCATCACAGTTCAACGAGAACTATGCTATCGAGAAAGAGTTCCTCGACACATGGGCAGTTCATTATCAGACAGGCGAGAAGATTCCTGCAGAGCTTATCCAGAAACTCGTTGATGCAGCAAACTTCAACTGCGGTATAGGTTGCCTCGGTCAGGTATGCTTCGGCACGCAGGATATGGCATTCCATACAATGACAGAGCCATTCAAGGGTGACCCACTCGAGGTTGAGCGCACCTCAACTGAGGCCTGCACAGTCACTCCACAGATTCCTGGTACAGGTCGTTGCGAGTCGTTCACCCACATCTTCTCGGGTGGCTATGCAGCAGGCTATTATTCATACAAGTGGGCTGAGGTTCTCGATGCAGATGCCTTTGCGTTCTTCAAGCAGAATGGCATCTTCGACAAGGCAACAGCAACATCGTTCCTCAACAATGTCCTCAAGCGTGGCAA
>JAKSNT010000059.1 GCA_024399575.1 Paludibacteraceae bacterium | reverse complement strand
GGTAAAAAAGGGGGTATGAAATTTTAATTGAAAAAAATGAAAAAAGTGAGACGTAAAAAAATGAATATCTTAAAAATCAAGGATTTAATATTTTTAAAAAAAAAAAAAAAAAAAAAAATAGGTTCCATTCAATAAAAAAGTTGTACCCTTGCACTCGGAATATAATCATGTTTTACTTATGAAAAAAATCGTTTTTGCCGTGATGGCATTTGCTTTGTTTGCAGGATTGACATCTTGCGACAAGAAAGGATCAATGAAAGAACTGACTGTTGAAACATCGCTGATTTGTGGCGATTCTGTCGCACAGTTCAAGTGTACATTTTCCCCAACAGTTTCGAATGGCTATTTTGTGTTTTACTCTGAGGAAAGAATCTCTGCCGACCAACACAATGAGGCGTTCGAGCAGCTTTACGGAATTTATAAAACGTACAAAGAGAGCAAGACGCTGTACTCTTTCTGGTTAGAGCCAGGTCAGACCTACTATCTTTATGCAATGACTTTTAAAGAGGATGGTGGAAAGGCAACTTTGTGTGATGTAACGGAGACACAGTTCAGCACACCGCCTTCAAACACTGAAACGCAGAATTTGGATGTGGAGTATGACTCCGAGCAACAGAAGGTGTCGATTGTAGCGCCAACAGGATACAATAGAGCCTATGATGGAAAATGGAAAAGTACGATTTCTGTTAATAACAAATCTTATGAGCTGACCGTAGAGTTGAAATATTTTCAAACCGCTTTAGCCAGTACATCATACAGCAGCTCTGCATTATGGATTAACGAAAATAATAGATTTGATTTTACGATAAACTGGTCACATGTAAATCCACCGGCAACATATACTATAACGGCGGCAATTCCAGTAGTTTATCCGCAAGAGGGTTGTTGTGACGTATTCCAAATATATGTTTCTGTGCAGACGGCGAATACTTGTTCTGGAGTAATTTCAAGACAAACGTTTGAATCGCCTATCCCGATGGTTCACCCAGGTATTGGGCCAATTGCGTTCTAATCAGATAATCTAATCTTTATATTAATACAAGAACGGGCAGCCTTTGTTGATGCAAGGGCTGCCCGTCTGTTGCGAGGAATCGTTCCGTCAGACTCAATCTTTCGGAATCAGTCGTTCATCTGAGGACTTCGTCTGTCGATAACATTTCCATTGGAAATGAGAATATTTTCACTCCGAAATGGCACAGTCTTGGACATTATACTTTTTTTTAATTTTAATGGCAAAAATTTGGTGATTTGAAAAATTATCAGTAATTTTGCAGGCAAAATTTTTTATTAAAATGGGTAATAATTATTGCGTGATAATGGCAGGTGGCGTAGGCAGTCGGTTCTGGCCATTCTCGACAGACGACTGTCCAAAACAGTTCCTTGATTTTTTAGGAACAGGAAGGTCGTTGCTACAGATGACAGTAGATAGGTTAGAGGGAATTGTTGACAAGAAAAATGTACTGATAGTCACCAATAAACGATACAAGGAAAAGGTACTGGAACAGCTACCTGGAATAAACGAACACCAGATACTGACCGAGCCTATCAGACGAAACACAGCACCTTGCATCGCATACGCAACATACAGGATATTCAAGGAAGACAAGAACGCAAACATAATCGTACTGCCTTCGGATCATCTGATAACTGACACTGACGAATTCCACAGGATAATAACCGAAGGACTGCGCTTCGTGTCACTTAACGACGCTTTGCTGACACTCGGCATCAAGCCTACTCGCCCCGAGACTGGCTACGGATACATACAGTATGGTAAGGGCGGAGGGGCTGTGAAAAAAGTGAAGACTTTCACAGAGAAGCCCAACCTCGAAATGGCGAAGGTATTTCTCGCATCAGGAGAGTTCTGCTGGAACTCAGGCATGTTCATCTGGAACGTACAGACCATAGTCCGTGCACTGCAGATGGAACTGACAGAAATTTCGGACGTATTCGCAAGCGGGATGAATGTATATGGAACAAGCAACGAACAGGAGTGGATAGACGAAATGTTCCCTACGGTACAGAGCATTTCGATAGACTACGGAGTGATGGAAAAAGCTCAGAATGTCTATGTTATGCTGGCAGATTTTGGATGGAGCGACCTCGGGACATGGTCATCTCTCTATGACCTCACACCTCACGACACAGAAGGCAACGCAACAGCTAAAGGCAAAGGGGTGTTCTACGGAGGAGGGAACAACATTGCAGTCGTAGGTAAGGACGAGACAGTCGTTGCTGACGGGCTGGAAGGATACCTCGTTGCCCACAACAACGGCATAATACTAATCTGCAAGAAGGACGACGAAAAGAGACTGAAGGAAATAGTAAACGAACAAACAAAATGATAAACAGGAATTACTCGAAGTTAGAGAAAAACTATCTGTTCACAGAGGTAGCAAGACGCTGTGATGAGTTCGTGGCAGCAAACCCTGGAAAAAGAGTCATAAAGCTCGGTGTAGGCGATGTAACACGCCCATTGGCACCTGTGACTGCTGACGCAATAATAAATGCAATGGAGGAGCTGAAACATGCCGAGACTTTCAGGGGATATGGCCCAGAGGTAGGATATGCCTTCTCGCGTGAGGCAGTGTCGAGATACTACGCAAGCCGTGGAATCGCAGTAGATGCAGACGAGGTGACAGTAGGCGACGGAATAGGCGAGGACATAGCAAACATCGTTGACCTGTTCGACATACACGAAACGAAAATACTGGTACAGAATCCAGTATATCCTCTATACAAAGCTACATCAATCATTTCGGGTTTCGAGATTGAATATCTGAAATGCTCGAAGGAGAACAACTTCACACCTGCCCCACCCTCTGACAGCACAGCAGACGGAAAAGGACTGGTAGTGTTCCTCTGCTCGCCAAACAACCCTACAGGAGCTGCCTTCACAAGAGACCAACTGCGGGAATGGGTGGAGTTTGCAAATAGGACCAACGCAGTCATACTATACGACAACGCATACGAAAGATACATCACTGACAATAGGTGTCCTCACTCAATATACGAGATTGAGGGTGCAAGAAGTTGCGCAATAGAGTTCAACTCGCTGTCGAAGACTGCCGGGTTCACCTGCGTCAGAATGGGATACAACGTGATTCCGAAAGAACTCGAACGTGACGGAATGCAACTGCTGACAATATGGAAACAGCGACAGACAACTAAATATAACGGCGCTCCGTACATGACCCAGCGAGGATTGGAAGTAGCCCTGTCGGAAGAAGGACTCAGAGAGTCTGACAAGAACATAGATTACTACCGACGCAACGTGAAACTGATAACCGACATACTCGACAGCAAGGGGATATATTACACTGGCGGAGTCAATTCACCTTACATCTGGTTTGAATGTCCAAACGGAATGAAATCGTGGGAGTTCTTCGACCACCTGCTGAACAGGTTCAACGTCGTGGGCACACCTGGCGTGGGATTCGGCACTGAGGGCGAAGGATATTTCAGACTGACCTCGTTCGGATCTTACGAAGACACGGCAGAGGCTGCAGAGAGACTGAAGGAATTATAATGAAAGAATAAATTTTTTACGGAAATGAACATTTCATACAACTGGTTGAGAAAATACATTGATGTCGAAATGAATGCCGATGAGGTGGCTAAACATCTGACATCCATTGGACTTGAAGTCGGGACAGTAGAGGCAGTACAGACGATAAAAGGGGGACTGGAAGGGTTGACTGTAGGCGAGGTGCTGACATGCGTGAACCACGAAAACTCTGATCACCTGCACGTGACGACAGTGAGAGTGAAAGAGGGCGAAGAACCTCTGCAAATAGTATGCGGTGCGCCAAACGTAGCAGCAGGACAGAAGGTTATAGTGGCCACCATAGGAACAAGACTGTACGATGGTGATGAATCGTTTGTAATCAAGAAATCGAAAATGCGCGGCGTAGAATCGTACGGTATGATATGCGCTGCCGACGAGATAGGCGTAGGGACAGACCATGCAGGCATCATGGTACTGCCAGAAGACACGCCAGTAGGGATGGCTGCAAAGGACTATTTCGGACTGAAAGACGACTATATCATTGAGGTTGACATCACGCCCAACAGGGCAGACGCAATATCGCACTATGGTGTAGCACGCGACCTCAACGCATTCTGCATGGCAAACGGCATAAAGTCGGAACTCATTAAGCCAGAGGTCAAAAATGCACCTGTCTGTGGAGGAAACAAGACCGGAAATATCGAGGTGGTTGTCGATAACAGCGACAGATGTCCAAGATACGCAGGCGTCAAGATAAACGGCGTGAAAGTCGGGGAGTCGCCTGAATGGATAAAAGATGCGCTGACAGTCATAGGGCTTAGACCAATCAACAACGTGGTTGACATCACAAACTACGTGATGCACGCTTTCGGACACCCACTGCACGCCTTCGATGCTGCAAAGATAGATGGCAACAAGGTGATAGTCAGGACAGCAACTGAGGGTTCTAAATTCATTACCCTCGATGGCGTCGAGAGGACAATGACGGCTGAAGATCTCATGATATGCAATGCCGAAAGAGAGATGTGCATTGCCGGAGTATTTGGTGGTCTGGGCTCTGGCGTCACAGAAGAGACCAAAGACGTGTTCCTTGAAGTGGCATACTTCAACCCTGTATCAGTGAGGAAGACAGCACGCCGCCAAGGACTCAACACCGACGCAAGTTTCAGATATGAACGAGGAATCGACCCTCACAACACAGAATGGATACTCAGATACACGACACAACTCATCGAAGAGGCTACAGGCGGCAAGGCAGAGGCAAAATATGCCGATGTATATCCAAACGAGATAAAAAACTTCGAAGTAGATGTAACGACAACAAAAATCAACAACCTCATTGGCAAGGAAATTCCTGCTGAGACAGTAGAGACTATCTTCAGAGGTCTCGAAATGAATATAATCGAAAAAACAGCTGATGGATACCGACTGGAAGTTCCAGCATACAGAGTAGATGTGCAACGCGATGTTGACGTGATAGAGGACATTCTCAGAATATACGGGTACAACAACGTCGAACTGTCAGACTCGCTACATTCAAACCTCAGTTTCACCAAAGGAGTGGACAGCAACCGCTGGCAGCAAAAAATTTCGGAACAGTTGACTGCCTGCGGATTCAACGAGATACTGAACAACAGCCTTTCGAAATCCGGCTATTACGAAGGGTTGGAGACATTCTCCGAGAAGAACTGTGTCAAGATAATGAACGGACTGAGCCAGGACCTCAACGTAATGAGACAAACGCTGCTGTTTGGAGGATTGGAGAGTGCAGCACACAACATCAACCGCCAGATGGGCGACCTCAGATTCTATGAGTTCGGCAACTGCTACCACTTCAACGAAGAACGTACAAGCGATAACCCATTGTCAAGATATTCAGAAGAGTATCATTTGGGAATCTGGATGACTGGACGTAAATCCGCAGGCAACTGGGCTGAAGCGACAAGACCAGTGACATTCTACCAGCTTAAGGCTTACGTGCAGAACGTCCTTATCAGAATGGGTATTGACCTGAGAAAAACACAAATGAAGGAACTAAGCAACGACATATACTTCGAAGCATTGGAAATAAGCACGATGGGAGGAAAACGACTCGCCACACTCGGAAAAGTCAATGCAAAGATATGCAAACGTTTCGGCATTGAGAACGAAATGTTCTACGCTGACGTAGAATGGAGAAACACACTCAAAGAGACGGGAAAGAAAAAGATAAGTTTCACCGAGATACCAAAATTCCCAGAAGTATCGAGAGACGTAGCACTGCTGATAGACAAGAGTGTACGGTTTGCCGACATCGAGAAGACAGCATACGAGACAGAGAAGAAACTGCTGAAACGTGTGACGCTGTTTGACGTATATGAAGGCAAGAACCTTGAGGCAGGGAAGAAATCATATGCAGTCAACTTTACCTTGCAAGATATTGAAAAGACTCTCAACGACAAGCAGATAGAGGCAATAATGGGAAAACTCGTAAAAAACCTTATTGAGAAGCTCGGCGCAGTACAAAGATAAACAAAAAACACATAATATGAAACAGACAAGAAGAATATTATTGTTGGTAGTAGTCATAGCAGGATTGACAGCTGGCTGTACCAAGGTAAATCTCGACAATGCAGGAGACATCAATTATGGTGCATCCCTCGCAGTGCCTGTAGGCTCAATGCATATCTCTATGGAGGACATACTGAGCATGGCAAAAATCAGCGAAATATCGACAGACGAAGATTATTCTATCAACATATTCTGGAAAGACTCTACCAAAGTCCTCAAGGTTGACCTCGGAGACTACACAAAAGGTCAACGCGTAAACGGAAACATAAGCATAACGAACAGCATTCCTGAAATAGCAGCAATCATATCAGTCCTGCCAGAGGGTGCAGCAATAAACGTACCTGCAGGAACTTACGAATTTGAAAAAGACTTGAAATATGCATTCGGTTTCAATGCTGTAAACGAAAATGAAGAGAGAATCATCAGGGAGGTGGATATTGACAAAGCCAACATTGACATTGACTTACTGACAGAAGGTATCACAATGAACAATGACAACTACCTTGAGGTGGAAATAAGTTTTCCTAACATACAGCAAAGCGGTACACCCAAGACATTCAAACTGAAGATGACAAGCAGCAACGGAAGCATCGCCGACACCATGAAGCATTTCTCGATAGTCTTCCCTGAAGCTGATACGGCAAACGAAGTTACGATGCACTACAGATGCAAGTTGGTCAGTGATGGAGCCATGACTATCACAAAACATGCCAAGTTAGGATACGAAACCTATTTCAACCTAATGGACACACGACAGGCATTAGGTGGATTCTGGATGAAAAACCCTATATATTCCGACAAACTCAGCATTGACATACCAAAAGACATAACCGACGCAGAGATATTCAAGAGCAGCAACCTCTATGTACACAATCCTCAACTCCTGTTAGATATCACAAACAACATAGGAGTTGACATCGCACTCAACCTGAACGAGATAAGCGCAATAGGCAAAGACGGACAGACAAGGTATGCAATGTTCGACGGAAGTAAGAAAAAATCCATATCGCTCACCCGTCCGACATTCCCTCAGGACACAGCTTCCGACATTGTGATGTTCGACAGAGAGAACGGAGGGATACAAGAACTATTCAAAAGCATTCCTACTAAAATCAACGTAGATTGCAACGTAATGGCAGGAAAGAAAAACTCATTATACGAAGACTTCATAGTTAACCCATCAGTGGTAAAACTCAACATGCAGTGCAAACTCCCTCTATGGTTCGACCCAGGAACTGAATTGACTTACTCAGACACGATCAAGGCAGACTTCAGCAACATGAGCGGAGAATGGTCGGACATAGTCAACAT
>JAKSNT010000058.1 GCA_024399575.1 Paludibacteraceae bacterium | reverse complement strand
TGTTCACACATAGTAGGACACCATATTTCTTCCGTGAATGATGAAAAACTGCCTCCAAATTTGCTTTTGTATTCCTTCTCCCTTCCTTGCCCCTTCCATCTCCCTTGCTTGAATCCCATTGGGACCGCCTTCAGTGAGCCTTGCTTGGCGCTCTTGTCCGAACAATGAAAATATTGTATTAGTTTACCCTGGCATACAAATAACTTCAACCTGCTGATGAGAGAATTTGAATTGGTCACTATATAACATCTAAATCATGTCAACTCCCCAACCACGGATAAATCATACGACAGATGCTGGTTAGATGCTCGCATATTATAAAAAACACTTATTTTAACGATATATCGACAGATTGTGTCTTTAGTCTGAGGTAGGCTGATATAGCGCTCATTCATGAGTTCCCATTGATACTGAAATCATATTGTTATTTCAACCTAATTGCAAAAGAAGCTTTTTCAGCATAAGACAGCAAACAATTTGAATTTTCATCAATACAATTTTACCCACTGCCAGATATTGCCATGGTGGTTAATGAACTTAATCAAATCATCACGACGTATCATGAGTGAAGCCGTGTTGACACATGGATGAAACGACACTCGCTCAGCCTGCTGCAAAGTCTCGTCTATAAAGACAATCACATGATGTTCAACATCATTAATAAGACCGAAAGGAGTAACCGACCCAGGTTTGACGCCAAGGTATTTCATCATCCGCTCTGGCGAAGCAAACGACAGTTTTCCCTGATGCAACTGTTTTTCAATACTATGGATATCCATATCAGCATCGCAATCCAAAAGCACCAGATAATGCTGATTGCCTTTATGGTTCCTGAAGAACAAGTTCTTACAATGCTTTGCATCATGTCCTGCCCAATATTTCTTAGCAATCTCGATTGTCGGAGCCTCAGGATGTTCTAAATACTCATATTCTATCCCGAGTTTTTCTAACAATTCATAAAGTTTTGGATCTCCATTCATAAGGTAAGTTATATTAATTACGATATATTTGTTACTGTTTAAATCTGTAAGAAACTAAAACATTGAATGATGTCCTATGATTCCCTTGCGTCAAATCATTTCCTGAACCCACTTGCTGTCGATCAGTATATAATGTCTGTGCCACTTTCATCTGCAGCGCAACGCCACATTTAGCCGCATATTTGATAATGAAGTACCACCTGAATGCCTTTCCATAGAGTGCTGGGGAATACGATGATTCCGAAATATTCTGTTCATAAAGATAAAATCTGTTATCCCACTCTGACGCATCGAAATATTCTAATCTTCCTTTCATGCTGAGTCCAAACTTTTTCAATGAATATTCCAAATCGCCATAGACCATCCAGCCCCAAGAGGCATTGCTCCAGACTTTCAATTTATTCCGTGAGACATTAGCCTGTACTCCAACTGCCGAACCAAGTCCATTGCTGAGCCTATTCTTATATGCCGCACTCAGCAAACATGTCTGTTCATCAATTGCCTTTTTGATAATCTCTTTTCCATCATCCTTGTCGCATTGGTATTGTCTGAACTTGAAATAGACATTCAAGTTATGTACTTCATTGAACACAGCTTCGTATCTGACACTCAAATCATGCCGGAACGGAGTATCGCCTAATTTAGATTTTCCTCGAATATCAACATACCCTCCACCCGTAATATCAATACACATATTGAAATAAATAGGCAATTTCAAACCTAAAGCAGCGCCATTTTCACCAGTCACATCACTTGACACAGAATACGAAGATGCCCAATATGAATGGTATTTAGGAGAGAAATACCTATGATTCAGAACAATAGAATAATCGTCGTTTATCGAGGCAGTCATTGTATTAGTTGTAGCCACTCCAAGGTCCTGCGACATTGCCGTCTCTCCGCTGAATCCGAACCAATTCCTGCGAATGGCATAATCCGCCGACACAGCCCACTGCCGTTTGCCACGAAATCCATTATCGTATGACGGCACAGACGGCATACTGAAGAATCCTCCGTATGCAGTCACTCCGAACTTATACCATTTGCCATCATACATTGCCCTTCCACCTATCGTATGAAACATCAGTGTATTGTTCTTCCTTTGTTCCGTTTCTGTACGATGATATCCATCCGTAACTATTGTTTTCCAATACCCTTTTGAAGTATCAGCATCAGGTATCTCAAATCCATACAGCAAGCTGACTGTCAGTCCTTCAACCGGATTAATATTCACACCGACACCATTCATTATTTCATATTCCTGAGTACCTCCATAGCAACGCAAATCATTTTTATTCAATCTGGATTGCATTCTATCAAAAGCATTACCATATTGCCTGTCGCCAAAAATCAATCCGTTACCGAAAGACACTTTCATAGCACCGACAACCACACGTTCCACAACATTCAGATTGTCAAACTGTACAAATGCCCTATAAAGGTCGAATCCCTTTTTATTCCAAGGTTCGCCTGCATCCGTCTCCATTGTCACTCCAGCCTTGAAATTATCTCCTGCCTCTGCCCTATACTTAACAATTTGCTTAAACGGCAATCCCTGATATTTTCCTGTTTCATATCCGCGCCTCAGTTCCGCCTCAAAATCAGTGCGAGCCACTACATAGTGACTCGCATACTTGAACGCATCTCCCCACTTACAATTTTCATCTTCGTCTTTTACAGTCAGCACATAAGGCAACAATTCTCTGAGTTTATAATCCACTTTCGGCACAAGTATCAATTCATTGACAGAGTGTGCGCCCTCATTTTTGTATATATAATACAATAATTCTTCCACAACATCTGCTGGAACAAACATCAATTCGTCAAAATCTTTTTTGTCCGCCTTGTTCCAGTCTATAGGATTTTCATACGCAATATGCAACCTATTCTCCAATTCCTCATAATCCATTCCAGAATCATCACCATCATTCTCCAACCAAAACACCACAAGGTCATAAAAGTCATCAAAACTCAATCTGTCAGTTTGTGCCGAAGCACCAAATGTGACAATAATAGCCACAAAAGTAACTAACACCCTGAATTTTATCATTGTCTGCCTTGCGCCCACTCCGAAACCTTGTCATAAATATTCTTCATGGCAACATCTGGAAGCATAGCCTCCTCGTCCGACATGTCCTCTGGCGTAACTTCCAGCACGTTCTTGACTCCAGACCTCGCCAGTATCTCGCGATCAGCCACCCTACCACCTATTGCCAACAGATTTATCTTTGCCGCCAACGTACGCCTTGCTATACCGGTCAGCACCTTACCCATCAATGATTGTGAATCCACTCTTCCCTCGCCTGTGATTACGAGGTCTGCATCCTCAATCTCACTATTGAAATTTATCAAATCCAGCACGCAATCAATTCCTGATGACAATTTAGCACCCATGAAAGTCTGGAATGCCATTCCGAGACCGCCAGCCGAACCTGCTCCAGCCACATTCTCGAAATTCTGATAACCATTATGTCTCAATATATGACATACCTGACGCAAATTGGTATCCAGCACCTGAACATCATTTGGTGAAGCACCTTTCTGTGGAGCATATACAAATGCAGCACCCTTCTGCCCGACAATTGGATTAGTAACATCGCATGCAACCTTGAACTCAACGTCGCTATATTTACGTTTTACATTTATCATATCAAAATGAGCTACTTCAGCCATTGTCTGCCCATTGATTCCATTCTGCATTATGCGACCAAGATTATTGTAGAACCTGATTCCAAGACCTTGCATTGCCCCAAGACCGGCATCAACAGTTGACGTTCCTCCGAGACCAATCAGCATCTTGCGATACCCAAGGTCGTATGCAGCACTTATCATTGTACCCAATCCAAACGAAGTAGTGACCATTGGATTTCGTTCGTCTTCTTTCAACATTGCCAATCCAAGTGCCGTAGCGGTCTCAATAATTGCACATTTATTGACTGAACCTATCTTGCACTGAATCGGACGCATCAATGAATCGTATGCACCGATAGTATGATACAGACCGTCCATCGAACTGACCAAAACGTCCATCAAGCCTTCTCCGCCATCACTTATTGGCAATTTTACTATCTTGCAATCAGGATATTGATATTTCAATGCTGATTCAATAACTTCAGCCACACGTTGTGCTGGCAAACACCCTTTGAACGAATCTACCGCAATAACTATCTTCTTCATAAATATAAATACATTAAGCCGCTGCAAAGGTACAATTTTTTTTTCAAAGCCACGCACAATTTATTCAAAATATTTTGTACCTTTGCAGCCAATATGCAAAACAACAAAAAAATACTATTCCAAACCCTCGGTTGCAAACTGAATTTTGCCGAAAGTTCAGCAATCGGTCGCCAACTGACAGATATGGGATACATAGTTATATCAGACAATGAAACGCCTGATATTGTGATTATTAACACTTGTTCAGTCACCGATACAGCAGACAAGAAAGGTCGCCAGCTCATCCATCGTATCGTCCGTTCATTTCCAAATGCATACGTTATCGTGACTGGATGCTACGCCCAACTGAAAGCCAACGAGATAAGCACGTTTAATGGCGTTGACCTCGTACTCGGAGCCAACGAAAAAGTCAATATCACTGAATATGTCAATGCAATCGACCAGAAAAACCACCAAAAAGTCAACGTCACACCTCTCGCTGGCATAATAAATTTCAGACCTGAATGCAGTGCTGACGACCGCACCAGACATTTTCTGAAAGTGCAAGACGGATGCAACTATTTCTGCACATACTGCACTATTCCATACGCCAGAGGCCGCAGCCGCAGTTCTTCTGTTGCAGAAACTGTCAAGATAGCAAAACACGCCATTGACGAAGGTGCCCATGAAATTGTCCTCACAGGAGTAAATACTGGTGATTTCGGAAGAAACACCGATGAAACTTTTTTTGACCTTTTACTGGCACTCGACGATATAAATGCTGATATTCGCTATCGCATTTCAAGCATAGAACCGAACCTTCTCACTGACGAAATCATACAATTTGTTGCACAGTCATCCCATTTTGCTCCCCATTTTCACATTCCACTTCAAAGCGGCAGCGATGCAATTCTCAAACTGATGAGACGTCGCTACGACACATCACTCTTTTCCGAAAAACTCGCCAACATCAAATCACTTATGCCTCGTGCCTTCATCGGTGTTGATGTGATAACTGGCACTCGCGGCGAAACTGATGTCTATTTTGAAGAAGGACGACACTTTATCGAATCGCAACCTATATCCCAACTTCACGTATTCACCTATTCAGAACGTGCAAACACCAAAGCATTGGAAATAAGGCCAATAATCCCTATACACGAACGTAGGTTACGTACATCAATCCTACAGCAGATTTCGAATGAAAAACTCAACAGTTTCTATCAATCTGAACTAGGAAAACCAGCAATCGTACTATGGGAAGATTCTAAAGATAAAATCACAATGCATGGATTCACTGAAAACTACGTAAGGTTATCGCGTCCTTACAACCCGGCAATGGTCAACGTATTCGAAAAAACTATAATCGATTTTTGACAAAATCCTTGCATATTTCAAATAAATATCGTAACTTTGCAACTCAAAAAAACTACAACTATGGCTAAAGATTCAGAAAACACAAGTGTACTCCACAACGTAATAGCACAAGGAACCAAGATTACAGGTTCGATAGATGCAAATTCAGATATCCGTCTTGATGGAACTCTTGAAGGCAACCTCAATTGCAATGGCAAAGTGGTAATTGGTGCTCAAGGTTCTATCCTCGGCGACCTACACTGCAATAATTCCGACATTCTCGGCTCAGTAGAAGGCAAGATATTTGTCAGCGATACTATTTCCATCAAATCAACAGCATCTATTACAGGCGAAATACATACTAAGATTCTCTCAATTGAGCCTAATGCAGTGTTCAATGGCACATGCGAGATGGCCCGCCACGAGTAGAGCTATTTCACGATACCGGCATTCAAGATATCCTGCAACTTGAGTGTTCCGACAAGTTTGCTATCATCATCAACAACAGGTAATGCAGTGATTTTCCGGTCATTCATTATTTGGAGGGCATTAATTGCCATTTCGCAAGGCTTGATGCGCAATGGGTTGGCAGTCATCGCCTTCTCCACCCCATCATTATAGATATCGACACCCTTTTCAAGCATTCTTCTGAGGTCACCATCGGTTATTATACCCTTCAAACGACCTTCTGCATCAACGACAACCAATGTTCCGAGCCCTTTTCCGCTCATCTCTACTATGGCATTGCGGATAATCGTACCTTCAACTACTACTGCATTCTCCTTGCCTGTGTGCATGAGGTTTTCCACCCTTACAAGCAGTTTCTTGCCCAACGCTCCTGCAGGATGATGCAAACCGAAATCGTCTTTAGTATAGTTTTTCGCACGTGATGCAACAACAGCCATAGCATCACCCAAAGCTAATAATGCCGTAGTGGAAGATGTTGGGGCAAGATGCATGTAACAAGCCTCCTCAAACTCTGGGAATATGAATCTGTACTGGCACCCTCTCGCAAGAGTTGATTTCTCACGACCGGTTATTGCTACAGTCACACAGCCAATCTTTTCAAGTACAGGCAGCAACCGTACAACCTCCTCGCTCTCACCACTGTAACTCATCAGTATGACAACATCTTTACGGTCAACCATACCTAAGTCACCATGCATAGCCTCTCCTGGGTGCATGAAAAACGATGGCGTGCCGAGACTTGCAAAAGATGCAGCAATCTTTGTGGCAATATGTCCAGGTTTGCCCATACCTGTCACCACGACTTTCCCTTCGCAATCAAGTATCAGTTTCACTATCTGCTCGAAATCTGCTCCCAATGCATCACGGGTCTTCTGCATTGCAACTATTTCAGCATCAAAGACTCTCCTTGCCTCTTCTATTACATCAAAATTCATAATCAATCATTTATAAAACGTTGTAAATCCTCTGCACTTTCTCCAACATCTCTTTCATATCTGCCAGTCGAACCATATTTGGTCCATCGGATTTTGCATGGTCAGGGTCAGGATGAGTCTCGACAAACAAACCATCTGCACCTACAGCTATTGCAGCCTTTGCAAGATACTCCACGAAACCACGGTTACCTCCTGTGCTTGTGCCATTGCCTCCCGGTTTCTGCACACTGTGTGTCGCATCAAAAATCACAGGCACGCCAAACTCTTTCATCACCCTGATGCCTGTCATGTCAACAACGAGGGTATTGTAGCCGAAAGTCGTTCCTCGCTCACACAACATGATGTTGTCATTGCCCGACTGGCGCACTTTTTCCACGCAGTTTTTCATGTCCCAAGGGGCAAGGAACTGCGCTTTCTTGATGTTGATGCACTTCCCGGTCTTAGCAGCAGCCACGAGAAGGTCAGTCTGGCGGCAAAGAAATGCCGGAATCTGTATGATGTCGCACACTTCTGCAGCCACTTTAGCCTGCCATGGCTCGTGAATGTCTGTGCATATCGGCAACAACTCCAATTCACGATGAACTTTCTCCAGTATCCGCATTCCCTCTTCTATTCCCGGTCCACGATAACCAGTTATGGATGTGCGGTTTGCCTTATCGAATGACGCTTTGAAAGTATAGGGGATACCTAAC
>JAKSNT010000057.1 GCA_024399575.1 Paludibacteraceae bacterium | reverse complement strand
TAACCTGTTTCATGTCAACTGCATGAACATTCACCTGGAACTCGACACCTTGGTTGATCATGGCACCATCGTTTACATAGAACGACGAATATCCGAGAGAAGGAGCAACTGCACGAGCAAACAACATATTGTCAGTTGTCTTGTGGAAATAGTCCATTTCGATGTCAGCATATTTGCTGAGACTCATCTCGAAACCGACGTTCCACATCGATGAACGCTCCCACGAAATATCTGGATTACCAACATATCCCAAAGAATAGCCTACCTGACCGTCAACATTGTTGATTCCATACTGATTGGTGTACATGAACAGACCAATCTCCTGGTTACCAAGAGCACCCCAAGATGCCTTGATCTTCAAGTTTCTCAGTACATCAACATTCTCCATAAATGCCTCGTTTGTAACCATCCATGCCAAACCTACTGCACCGAACACACCCCAACGTCTGCCCTTTGCAAAACGTGAAGAACCATCAGCACGTACGTTGCCATAGAAGAAATAACGCTGCTTGTAGTTATATTTTGCCTGAGCAAAATAAGATTCGATTGTTGCAGTAACCGTTTGAGAACCGATACCGGACATCTCGATAGCGTTCGAAAGTTCAAGACCTTCAGGACGTGCAGTATAGTTCTGCGATGCCGCCATCGATGACTGTGTCATATATCCAGTTTCGTGAGCGACGAATACATCGAGGTTGTGGTCACGACCATTGAAATCGGTATTATACGAAAGTATCTGGTTCCAAGTGAACGAGAGGAAGTTGCTCTGAGTCTTGGTAATACGTCCGACACCTGCTGCATCGCCATAGTAGCAGTTTGTGAGGTCAGAGTTGTTGGCAGCTTGGAACTGCACACCAAAATTGGTCTGGAGTTTCAGACCTTTATAGAATGTGACTTCCAACATACCATTAGCAGCCACCTGGTGAGTCTCAGTACGGTCCTTGTCGTACTGCAAGGCACCTGCAGGGTTGATACCATTACCATATTTACGTCCGATAGGGTTGCCGAACTGATCGACATCACCATAGTCGTATGCGTATGGATGAGAACCGTCAGGATTTAAAATCTTGCTGTCATATACTCGGTAACCATTTGCATCACGAAGGAATACAGGATAGATAACAGGACACTCATTCACGTATGCGAAACCATTGTTCATATTGCTCGACTGTCCTGGCATGTTCTTGTGAGAATAAGCGTATGACATATTCAAGTTACCCTTCAGCCATTTCTTTGCCTGATGATCTACATTGACACGCGCTGTCAGACGGTCGTAATCAGAACCGATATAGTAACCTTCGTCTTTCAGGTAACCGAAAGATGTGTAATATGTAGTTTTCTCTGAACCACCATGGATTTTCAGGTTAGCCTCAACCTTGTCGCCATTACGGAAGATTGCTTTCTGCCATCCCTGCTCTGGGTCATCAATATAACCTTGTTTCAGTTGAACGCCATCAAAGAACTTACCAGTATAAGGGTCAACAAGCTTATCGCCAGCAAGAGTCCAACGATTGTATGCTGCTGGCAAACCACCGCTACCCGACTTGAATAATACAGCACTTGCTTTCTCGCCAGAACCAAGCTGGTTAGCAAGACCTTCCCAACACAACTCGACATAACGCTGTGGGTCATCAATGGTCTCGTACATAGGAATAAGACGCATGTTGCCACCATATTTGACATCAATATCGATTTTGCCCTCACCGCTATTACCTTTCTTGGTAGTAATCAGGATGACACCATTTGCACCACGTGCACCGTAAAGAGAAGTTGCAGTTGCATCCTTCAGCACGGTTGTAGAAGCGATATCAGATGGGTCGATGCTCGAAATACTGCCATCATAAGGAATACCATCAACGACATAGAGAGGTGTCGTGCTTGATGACATAGAACCATAACCACGAACCAAAACGGTTGCAGTAGAACCAGGCTGACCTGTAGAACTGATGACCTGCACACCGGCAACCTCACCAGCAAGAGCCTTAGTCACGTCTGATGGATTCTTTTTCTCAAGTGTTTCACCCTTTACCACAGTTGCGGAACCTGCGAATGATTTCTTGGTTGATGTACCGTAAGCCACAGCCATAACCTCTTCAATCTCAGTAACCTCTTCTGACATAGTAACCCGCATGCCGTTTTTGGCTACCATCTCAACAGTGTTCAGTCCCATTGATTTGAATACGAGTGTTTTGTTTCCAGCTGGGACCTTAATGGTAAAATTACCGTCAAAATCGGTAGTCGTACCAATAGATTCAGCTCCTTTGACCTGAACAGAGGCTCCAATCACCGCTTCACCATTGGCATCAACCACGGTACCGCTGATTGTAGTCTCCTGTCCAAACGCAACACAGATACAAAGTACCAGTGCAGAGAACAAAAGAATTACTCTTTTCATAAAAAATTGTTTTTAGTTATAAATTATTTATTGATTTAATTTGCAGATTTTCAATGCATAATATATTCAACATAGAATACACGATTCTGCCCACATTTCAGACCACAAAGTTAAATAATTTATTTGTTCTGAACAAACCTGTTCGAATATAATTTTCAATATTTTTCACGAAAAGCATTTATAACATCAAGCAGTCACAAAAAACAAAATCAGGAATCACAACATTGACTCCTGATTTACACATATTTATTATAATAAAAAATCAACTTGTTCAATACACATCAAAGTTAATTTTATGTTTTGGAACATACTCCGCCAACCACTATGACTATTTCGCCTTTCGCAGGCACTTTCTCATAATGTTCCTTAAGGTTTTGCAACGTATCACGCATAGTTTCTTCATGGACTTTAGAAATTTCGCGAGAGACAGACGCACGTCTGTCAGCGCCAAAATGTTCCACAAAATCAATTAGTGTCTTCACAAGTCTATATGGTGATTCATAAAAAATCATCGTACGTTGCTCTGTTTCAAGTGCTGTCAGGTGGGTCTGCCTTCCTTTTTTCAGAGGCAGGAATCCTTCAAAACAGAACTTATCAGAAGGCAATGCCGAACTGACCAAAGCCGGAACGAATGCCGTCGCTCCAGGCAGACATTGTATTTCAACACCTAAAGCTGCACATTCCCTGACAAGCAAAAATCCAGGGTCGGATATAGAAGGTGTTCCAGCATCGGACACCAAAGCAATATCCTCGCCTGCCAGTATCTGTTTAGCATAACGTGCAGCTGTCTCATGCTCGTTGAATTTATGATGTGCCGCCAATGGTGTATGTATATCGTAATGTTTGAACAATACGCTGGTCGTCCTGGTGTCCTCAGCAAGGACAAGACTGACCTCATTCAATATTCTCAATGCACGCATTGTAATATCCTCAAGGTTGCCTACGGGCGTGGGAATCAGGTATAGCATTAGAATTTACGTTGAAGAATATTAATAAAATCCTTGACAGTCTCATCTTCAATATTCCATTTCAGAACTTGCTCAATATACGTAAATGCATCATCAATGTTTGTCATAGCATTGAATTTTTCGATCTCTTCATTCATCTTTGGTGCACTATTGCCAAACAACTCGCGTTGGAAACGGAAACGATCGACAAGCGTAATGGCAGACTGCAATCGCTCAATCCTTACCGAAAACTGCGAGTTGAGGGTTGTGATTTGCGGATCTTTACGTATTTCGTACTTTTGTCGTTCAACAGCTTTCTGAATGGTTTCAACTATTATTTCAGCAGGCTTTTCCTGCTGTGGCTCTGGATTTTGCTCTTGTTTTCCTATTACCTGTTCTGATTCTGGCGATGCCTCGAATATCGAATTCTGCTCCATGATTTCTGAATTTTCTTCAGGTACCACCTGCAACTGATTCTCATCAGGCAACGGATCAAGCCCATTTTCAGGCACTTGCAATGCCACCGTACTAATCATCCCAGACATTGCTTCCACCTGAGCCTGCAATTGCTCGACCTGTTTCTTCAATTGAACAATCGTTGTCTGCAACTGAACTACCGCAAGTCTTGTTTTCTCATTTTTAACGTTTAGCGAATTTTCAAATGCTTTCAGCTGATCTGCATTGACCAGACTGTCGAAATAATCAAACAACTGCTGTTTATCCATAGTTTGTCAATTTTTTATCTTTTCATTTCACTCCTGATCGTCAAAATCAAAAGCTATATTATTTGTCTTGCAATATCTTTGCACCATTTCAATACACTCATCCCCAAACAACCCTATTTTCACTTTCCCAAACCCTTTTATTTTAGCCAACTGCTTCATATTCTGCGGCAAGTATCTGGCCACATCCTTCAATGTCTGGGTAGAGAACATCCTGTATGCAGGAATATCCTTCTCCGAACAATATTCTCTTCGCCAGGAACAAAGCAACCTGAACAATGGTTCATTTTCAATCTCTTCATTCTCCTGCACGTCAACAGCATAGGCTTTTACTTCTAATCTCGCTGGAACATATTTCCGACGTTTCTCAAAGTAATTCTCAACTGAGCAATCTTCAGCAACGGCATCAAAAAGGAATATCTTTTTGCATATTGTGTCATGCAATTCGCCAATCAGTTCCAGATATTCATCTGCAAGATTACGACTGTCAGTTACATAATGTGACATTTTTATTTTTCCAGCTATTTCAATAAGTTTAGGCATAAAATAGCCTGATGCAGCTATGATGCGACCTTGAATCTCGTCATCTGCAATTACCGACAACTGATTCTGGAATTTACTGGAAACCGTTGCAATTTCAGACAATCCAGACTTCAATTCATCCACATAATCCATTATACCCTCCGTGAAAGATTTGGCATGAGGCATCACCTTTGCATACAACTGGACTGCAATTGTCAGCAAAGGCTTGAGATCAAACAAATCAATCATCAATACCCTGCCGTAAGAAGCACGGTCGGAAACGAGCAAATCATTGAACTGTTCGGGAGTCAACGCTCTCTGGCAATAGGTTGACACATTTCTATCAACACGCAAAGCCGATGTGTTCACCTGCGAAGTGAGCACTATCCCGTCAAGAGTCCTGCATCTCGAAAAAGCGACATATATCTGTCCTGACGCAAACGCTGCTGCAGAATCAATAACAACTTTGTCGAAAGTGAGTCCCTGACTCTTGTGTATCGTAATTGCCCATGCGAGACGAAGTGGCATTTGGGTGAACCGTCCAATGAGCGTCTCCTCTATCTCGTTGGTCTTCTTGTTTATAGTATATGCGTTATTATCCCATGTCTCTGGAGTCACGACTATAGGCACATCCGAATTTGGCGAATCGACAATCACCTTTTCGCTGTCGATGTCGATGACCGTTCCAATCATTCCATTATAATAGCGTCGCATCGGCTGTCGGTCATTTGTCACGAACATCACCCTTGCTCCCTCTTTAAGTACGAGGTCGGCATCAGTAGGATACGACTTCTCAGGAAAATCCTTTTCGATAACAGCCTTATAATGATAGCTCCGACTATTCAATTTCTCCAGTTGTGCCATATTGACACTGTCAGCCTTCGCATTGTGCGTGGTGAGTACTATATAATCTTTTTCCTTCGACGGATCGAAAGCTGGATCGTATCTCGATTCAAGAAGTTCCAATGAATGCCGCGACACCGTATTGTTCCTCAGCTCGTTTAGCAGAGTCACGAACTCCCCATTCTTCTGCCTGAAAATCGTTGTGAGTTCTACCACCGCCGGTCGCATCTCGGCTACGACACGTGAACTGAAGAAAAACGGATTTGGATAAAACTGCGAAATCATTTCATACTCGTTGTCAACTACGACAGGCGGCAATTGATAGAGGTCTCCAAAAAAGACCGCCTGCACGCCACCGAAAGGCAAGTCAGGATGTCGACGGTAATACCTCAGCACAGCATCTATCGTGTCAAGCAAATCAGCCCTCACCATCGAGATTTCATCAATGATCAGCAATTCCAATTCACGGAACAACTTGCGCCTGTCCTCACGTATCCTCTGCTGAGCAATCAACGAATGATAGCTCTGCGGCACAGGGGGAACAAAATGCGGTGGTATCTGAAACAGAGAATGAATAGTTACGCCCTCGGCATTTATAGCAGCCACACCAGTCGGAGCGACAACCACAGTCTTTTTGTAGCCACGCGAAACTATTTTCCGAAGCATGGTAGTCTTGCCAGTACCAGCCTTTCCGGTTATGAAAATAGAACGGCTGGTCTTCTCGACCATTTCGATTACATTATCGTATTTCAACTCAAGATTACCCACTTTCTGCTCATTGTTTATCCTTATCAAGAGTCAGCAGTCCATTCCGTTTCAAAAAAACGAAGAAAACAACTGCCAGTCCGAATGTAACTGTTCCTGCCACAATGTATGTCACATTCAATGGCAGACAAACATAACATTCAGGCGCATAACAAAGATATGCCGATGATACTGCCGTCATAAACAATGCCGGTATGAGGGCAATCCAAAAGAAACGTCTGTTCCGTGCCAAATAGACAGTAACCGCCCAAAGCGTTATGGCAGCCAGTGTTTGGTTCAACCATGCAGTATAGCGCCACAACACATCGAAATTGACTTGTAAAAGCACAAAAGTGATTGCAAATATCGGCAACGATGCCAACAGACGTTTATATATCTTATCCTGTCTATACGAAACCATATCGGCAATTATCAGTCGTGACGAACGCAAAGCAGTGTCGCCCGAAGTAATAGGAGCCACGACGACTCCAAGAATAGCCAGCACCCCGCCAAGCTTGCCAAGCCAAGTGTTGCATATCTTGGTCACCACCACGGCACCAGCATTAGAGCCAGAAGGCAAACCTGTCACAAAATCATTCAGACCTTCTGTCGCGCCCCAGAATGATGAAGCAGCCGCAGCCCACACAAGAGCCACCACCCCTTCAGCAACCATAGCACCGTAGAAACATATCCTCCCATCCTTTTCGTTCGGCAAGCACCGAGCCATCATTGGCGATTGTGTTGCGTGAAATCCCGACACAGCACCACACGCTATCGACACGAACATCATAGGGAATATCGGAAATCCCTTCGGATGTTGCGACTGAAGTCCGGAAGTAACCTCAGGTATGGACACACCATTCCAAAACATCGCCACCAATATACCTGCTGCCATAAAAATCAAAAGAAAACCGAAAACAGGATATATCTTTCCAATAAGTTTATCAATAGGCAATACAGTTGCAAGCATATAATACCCGAAAATGATATATATCCACCAATTCTTCTTAATGAACGGAACAAGTTCGGTCATTATATCTGCAGGACCGCTTACGAATACAGCAGCAACTACCAAAAGTATTATTATTGTCACCATTCGCATAAGATACTGGATAGCACGTCCGAGTTGAGCACCAGTTATTTCCGGTAACGATGCTCCGTTGCATCTCAAAGACAGCATACCAGACAGATAATCATGCACGGCACCACCAAAAATACAACCGAAAACAATCCATAGGAACGAAGCTGGGCCAAACATAGCTCCCATCACAGCACCAAATATAGGACCGAGACCGGCAATATTCAAAAACTGTATAAGGAAAATACGCCACCTCGGCATCTCGACATAATCAACCCCATCCGCCAGTTTCCTTGCAGGCGTATCCCTTTTAGCATCTACCCCGAACACTCGTTCAACCACCTCACCATAAACCACATATCCAACCAGCAACAATACAATAGCAATTACAAATGAGACCATGATACCTTCAGTTATTAAGTGATATACAACATTCAAATTTAAGGTGCAAAGTTAGTTATTATTTTCTCTAAAGCCAAACATTTTACAAAAAAAATATTAATATAATTCAATAACAAACTTTCTATGACGCTGTGTAATCGTTTCTCAAAACTCATATAACTGTATATTACGGATTTATGATAATATCATTCCAGCTCAGCACGAAGATATTGCAAACTGAAATATTATGCTCTTTCAGAGCTTTTCTGCGACTTGCAAAACTTGAGTCGTGTCAGTATTTTGGACGCATATTTACAAGACTGAGATTTGAGACAATTAAGATTCCCGATGACAGCTGATGACACTGGCACAGAGATTGATAATAGAGGTGCGGAATGGATTTCGCACAATCCTCACA